>CAIYQA010000483.1 GCA_903928175.1 uncultured Spartobacteria bacterium
GTCATGTTGCGCGAGGCCCGCGCGGTCTTTGCGTTTGCCATACGGAAGGGATGGGCAGCCGCGAACCCGGCGAGCAAGGTTGACCCTGGAGAGCACGCAATAGGCGAGCGGGAGGTTTACACCCCCGGCGACGTTGCAGCCGTTCTACGGGAAGCCGACGCCACGGAGCCGGAATTGCTGCCTTACTTGGCGGTTGCTCTCTTTGCCGGTATCCGTCCAGACGCCTACCACGGCGAGATGGTCAAACTCGAATGGGCGCACGTCGATCTTGAAGAGGCGTCGATTGATCTTCCTGCCAGCATCACGAAAAAGAAGCGCCGTCGCTCTGTCCCTATCGAGCCGGTTCTTGCTGATTGGCTGCAACATTCCATTGAGCGCAACGGCATCGCAGCGGGCCGCGTGTGTCCAATGATGGGGACGGCGTTACGCGACCGTCTACGCGGAATCTTTGAGCGGGCCGGGGTTGCACGCAAGCAGGATGCCACGCGCCATTCCTTCGCCTCTTACTGGCTTGCAGAATACCGAAACGAGGATGAACTGGCGATGAGGCTAGGCCATAGTGGCGGCACCGAGATTTTGCATCGCCACTATCACCGGAACGTTACCGCACGGGATGCGACAAAATTCTGGTCTCTTACCCCGGCAAACGTGTTGAGCGGCGCGAAAGTTGTCTCGATTCGGCAACGCGCCGTTGGATAATCCGGGCCGTAGGCGCATGGCGAAACTGCCGGGCATCGGCGTGTAAGTCGTTAGGTTCCTAACAATGAAGCGGGCGCAGTAGAGCCGTTTTGGAATTTTCCGCATTATTGCGGAATCATGCCAAACTCAAACGACCTATTAACGCCATCCGAAACAGCAAAATTGTTGACGCTCCACCCGCGCACGCTCCGAAATTTACAGCGCCGGGGAGTCCTCAAGGCAATCAAGTTGACCAGCAAGATCGTTCGCTATCGGCGCGCTGATATTGATGCCGCGCTGGAAAAACTGGTTGTGGGAGGTGCTCGATAATGTCCGCTCCTATGACGCTTGAGGAAGCCAAGGAACGGCTTCGGATACATGAGCTATGGCGCATCCTGAATTTACCGGGGACGCCTTCAAAATCCTGCCGTTGCCCTTGGCGGGAGGATCACAAGCCGAGTTTCTCCGTTAGCGATGACGGGATGCTCTGGAATGATTTTTCCACCAGACAAGGTGGCGATGCCGTGGACTTTCTACGGCACGCGACCGGGCTTTCGGAAAAGGTAGCCTGTAGGAAGTTCATCGAAATGGCGGGCGGGCAATCCTCTGAACCATTACCTGTTACGAGACGGGCAGCAACGCCCCCACAGGCACGACCCCTGCCGACATTACCCCCGATGCGCCGGGGAACGCCAGCGGAGCACGAAGCCTTGGCGGCGCTTCGGAACATCCATATTGAAGCCGTGCGGGTAGCAGACGGCGCGGGCCTTCTCCGCTTCGGAGAATGGAAGGGTTGCCCTGCTTGGTTCGTCACTGATGACACAGGGCGCAATGCACAGGCGCGGCGGATGGATGGGCAACCGTGGGATGGAATCGGAGCGAAGGCGCAAACCTTGCCCGGATGTCATGCCGGATGGCCGATTGGCGCAGGCATGGGCGATTATCAAACGCTCTGTCTTGTGGAAGGCAGCCCCGATATGCTTGCGGCGCTTCATTTCATCGTATTGGAAGGGAGAGCGGCA
>CAIYQA010000484.1 GCA_903928175.1 uncultured Spartobacteria bacterium
CTTTCGCCCTTTCGCCCTTTCGCCCTTTCGCCCTTTCGCCCTTTCGCCCTTTCGCCCTTTCGCCCTTTCGCCCTTTCGCCCTTTCGCCCTTTCGCCCTTTCGCCCTTTCGCCCTTTCGCCCTTTCGTGCTTTCGTGCTTTCGCCCTTTCGTGTGAATATTTGGAAACGGGGGAGTGAGAATAGCCGCAAAAAAGCGCAATATGCGCAAAAAATGAAAAGATCGGCAGCCGGAAGTTTTGTGCCTTTTGCGCTTTTTTGCGGCTAAATTTCTGGAGCCCCGCCTTTATTGCGACTGATTCCCGATTTCATTTTTCATATCCCAGCGTTTTCTGGTCCACACCCGCCTGTTTTTTGCGTAGGAAATGCGAGATTATTCCTTACTGCTCATGAAAGACGCCGAAAAACCGCAGGACGCTTGTTGTTCCAATGTCCCTTGCCCGCCCCCGCCCCTTGAGGTGCCCGAGGGGGTGCTTCGCGCTGCGGTGGATGCCGAAAAGCAGTCGCTGACGCTGGATTACGATCCCGCCCTCGTCACCGACGAGACGATTCGTGAAGTGGCCAGCCGCCTCGTTCCGGACGGCGGAGAGCATTTCGAAAAATGTTTGATGCGGCTGCATGGACGCGCTTGCGAGGCGTGTGCGATCCGCTTTGAACGCAAGGCAGAGGCCATCCCCGGGGTGCGCCGGGCGACGGCGACGTTTATCGGCGGCGTGATGACGGTGACTTACAACGACGCGCTTTTGAGCCCCGAAGAGGTGTTCGCAAAAGTCGGGGCGACCGGGGCCGATGTTTCGCCGATCACGGCAAAAGAGACGGAATCGGGCCTGCGGATGGATCGGGTTGAGGCGGCGTTCATGGTTTTGTGTCTCGTGTTCACGGTGGCAGGCTGGTGGGCGGGGAAGGGGACGACCCTCTCCAACGCCTTCTATTTGCTGGCCTATTTCACCGGCGGCTCGTTCGGCGTGCTGGCGAGTTTCCAATCGCTGCGGCAATGGACCATTGATGTCGATCTTTTGATGGTGCTCGCGGCGCTCGGAGCCGCTTATGTCGGCGCACCGTTGGAAGGGGCGACGCTCCTCTTTCTCTTCTCCCTCTCCAACGTGCTCCAGGAATATGCCATCGACCGGACCCGCAAGGCGATCAACTCGCTCATGAAGCTGCGGCCCGAAAAAGCGCTCACCCGGCGCGACGGCGCGACGGTGCTCCTGCCGGTGGAAGAGCTTGTGGTCGGCGACATCGTGCTCGTGCGGCCCGGCGAGGCGATCCCGCTCGACAGCCAGATCGTCGAAGGCTCCAGCGCCATCGACCAGGCGTCCGTCACGGGCGAGTCGATGCCGGTTCACAAAAAAACGGGCGACACGGTGTTTGCGGGCACGATCAACCAGAGCGGCGGGCTGGAAATTCGCGTCACCAAGTTGGCGAAGGATTCCACGATTGAGAAATTGATCCGCATGGTGGAGGAGGCCCAAAGCGAGAAGGCCGAGACGCAGCGGTTCCTCGACAAGGCCGAGCAATGGTATGCCTGCGGGGTGATCCTGTTTACGCTGGCGCTGATCTTCGCGCCGCTCCTGCTCGCCCAAGTGCTGCCCGGGCTGGTTCCGCACCGGCCGTTCCACGAGATTTTCCTGGAAGCAATGACGGTGATGGTGGTCGCCTCGCCGTGTGCGCTCATCATCAGCACGCCCGCCTCGATCCTCTCCGCCATCGGCGGCGCGGCCCGACGCGGCGTGCTCTTCAAAGGCGGCGCGCACCTGGAACGGACCGCCACGGTGGCGGTCGTGGCGCTGGACAAAACCGGCACGCTCACCGAGGGCAAACCGCGCGTCACGGACATGGTGGTGGGCGGGGCCGTGGTGCCTTTGAATGGCGGCGCGGAGAACGGCGCGCTGGAACTGCTCCAGCTTGCGGCGGCGGTGGAATTCAAGTCCGAACACCCGCTGGCCCGCGCCATCGTCGAGGAAACCGGGCGGCGGGGCATGGAACTGTCGCATTGCACGGAATTCCAATCCGTTTCCGGCAACGGCGCGACTGGGATTATCGATGGACGGCGGATCGTGGTGGGCAGCCCGCGTTATTTTGAAAACCTCCGCATGACCCATTGCGAGAAGACGCTGGGGGAAGTGGAAAAGCTCCAGAACGAAGGCAAAACCTGCGTGCTGGTGGGGGAACTTCAGGGCGAAACCGGCGTGATCTTGGGGGCCATCGCCATCGCCGACGTCCTGCGCGAAAGCGCCTCCGAAGTCGTCGCGCAGCTCAAAGCCATCGGTGTGAAGCGGGTCGTGATGCTCACGGGCGACAACCATCGCGTGGCGGCGGCCATCGGCAAACTGGCGGGCGTGGATGAAGTGTATGCCGACCTATTGCCCGAGGACAAAGTGCGCGTCATCAAGGAACTCAAGAAGATCGGGCCGGTGGCGATGATCGGCGACGGCGTCAACGATGCGCCCGCGCTTGCCCTGGCCAATGTCGGCATCGCAATGGGTGCCGCCGGAACCGACGTGGCGATGGAAACCGCCGATGTCGTCTTAATGAGCAACGACCTGCACAACGTCGCGTTTGCCATTTCCATCGCCCGCCATTCCCGGCGGGTGATCTGGCAAAACCTCACGTTCGCGCTCTCGATTATTTTTGTGCTCATCGTCTCCGCGCTTGGGTTCCACCTGCCGTTGCCGATTGGCGTTGTGGGCCACGAAGGCAGCACGGTTCTGGTGTGCCTTAATGGGCTGCGGCTGCTGGCATTCCGGGGGCGGGCTTAAGTTGCAAGCTGCCGGTTCTCGTTCCCAAGCTGGAGCTTGGGAACGAGGGCGCGCGCAGAGTGAATCGCATGTTCCGCGCGCGATCGGGTTGTGCGCCGATTAAAGGAGTGAATCCTCCCTGAAATCCGATGGTCTCAACATTGACATCAGCCCGGCCCACCCCTATTTTTAACGGGTTTCACCCATTTCCCCCCCCGTGACAAATAACGAAGATTACATCATCGAGCTTCTCCAGGACACCTGCCTCGTCACCAAGGCGCAAATCGAGGAGGCCAAGACGTCCGCAAAACCGGGCCAAAGCATTGTCGAGGTGCTGATTTCCAAGGAGATCGTCTCCCGCGTGGACGTGCTCCGGGCGCTGGCTGCCCACGCCAGCATGGAGTATGTCGATCTCGCTCAGATGGCCATTTCGCAAGAGGTCATCGACATCGTCCCGGTGGACGTGGCGCGCCGGTACAAGGTGATCCCCATCGCCCATGTCGAGATGGGGCTCATGATGGCCACGAGCGATCCGCTGAATTTTGACACGTTTGACGCCGTCACGCACATGATCGGGCGGGATGTGGAATGGGTGTGCGCCGCGCCGGATCAAATCCAGGCCGCGCTTCAAAAGTATTACGGGATCGAGGAGACCGCCCCCGGGGGCGATGTCCTGATCGGCGAAGGCGGCGCGGAAGAGGCCGATGCGCCCATCATCAAACTGGTGACCATGCTTTTGCTGGAAGCCTACAAAATGCGGGCCAGCGACATCCACCTCGAACCGCTGGAGAAGAGCTTCCGTGTGCGGTTCCGCGTGGACGGCGTTTTGCACGAGATGCAGAGCCCGCCCAAGAAGCTCCAGCACGCGATTGTCAGCCGTTTGAAGATCATGACCGGCTCGATGAGCATCGCCGAGAAGCGGCTGCCCCAGGACGGACGCATCCAGGTGAAGATCGGCAAAAGCCAGCTCGACTTGCGCGTTTCGACCATTCCCACCAACCACGGCGAGAGCGTGGTCATGCGTATTTTGGACAAAACAGGACTCCAGCTCGGTCTGCCGCAGCTCGGATTCTTGAGCGACGACCAGGCGACCTTTGAACAGCTTCTGCAACTGCCCGACGGCATCATTCTGGTGACCGGCCCCACCGGATCGGGCAAATCGACGACGCTTTATGCGTGCTTGAATTACATCAACCGCCCGGACCGCAAGATCATCACCGTCGAGGACCCGGTGGAATACCAGATGAACGGCATCAACCAGGTGCAGGTGAACGCGGACGTGGGGATGACCTTCCCAATGGCGCTGCGCAGCATGTTGCGCCAGGCCCCGAACATCATCATGATCGGGGAAATTCGCGACATGGAGACGGCGAGCATCGCCATCAACGCCAGTCTCACCGGCCACCTCGTTTTCTCCACCCTGCACACCAACGACGCCCCGAGCGCCGTGGCCCGTCTGGTGGACATCGGCGTGCAACGCTTCCTGGTCTCCAGCGCCGTGCGCGCCATCGTTGCGCAGCGGCTCGTGCGCCGCCTCTGCCCCAAATGCAAAGTGCCGCACGAGCTCACCGACGCCGAATTGCGCGGGCTGCGCCTGGAACGTTCCCAATTGGAAAGCGCCACCGTCATGAAGGGGGTCGGATGCGATGCCTGCCGCAAGCTTGGCTACAAGGGGCGGCTCGGCATTTTCGAGATTTTCCTGATCGACGACGAAGTGCGCCACATGATCAACGAAGGCGCCTCCACCGTGGAACTCCGACGCCGCGCGCGCGAACTTGGGATGCGCACCCTGCGCGAAGACGGCGTGCGCAAAGTCCTCTCCGGGATGACCACGGCGGAGGAAGTCATCTCCGCCACCATGTCCGACGCCAACTAGCCCCCTCCTTGCAATGAACGCAAATCAAGTCATCGAAATTTTCGTGGAGCAGAGGCTCATTGACCGCAGCCAGGTGGACGACATCACTTCGGAGATCCTCAGTTCGGGCAAAACCATCGTGGAGGTCCTGGTTGATCTCGGGTTTGTTACCGAGGACCAATTTTACCAGACCCTCGCCACCTATCTCGGCACGGAGTATGTCGATCTGGCCGAGTTCGAGCCGCCCGCAGAAATCCTCGCCCTGGTGCCGAGCGGGCTGGCGCGGATGCACGGTGCGCTGCCCATCGGGATGAACGGCAACGCCGTCACGCTCGCCCTGATCGACCCGCTCAACAGCCAAATCCAGGAAGACCTCCGGTTCGCCCTCGGCATGGAGATTTACGTGGTGGTCGCCTCCGTCGTCCATGTGCAAAACTTGATCCAGCGCTGCTACGGGGCCGATGCCAGCAGCCTCGACGAAGTGCTCAGCGAACTCGGGACGCACGTGGAATTTGGCAGTGACAGCACCGACCTGAAGGCCGTCGAAGCCGAAGCCAATTCGACGCCGATCATCCGGTATGTCGATCTGGTGTTGGCGCAGGCCATCGCCGACCGGGCCAGCGACATTCATTTCGAACCGTTTGAAGAGGAGTTCAAAATCCGCTACCGCGTGGACGGCGCGCTCTACGAAATGGCCCCCCCGCCGATCCATCTGGCCCTGCCTGTCATCTCGCGTATCAAGGTCATGTCCAACATGAACATCGCCGAGCGCCGCCTGCCGCAGGACGGCCGCATCCAGCTCACCACGGCGGGACGCCAGGTGGATTTGCGCGTCTCCTCCCTGCCCACGCAGTACGGCGAAAGCGTCGTGCTCCGCGTGCTCGACCGCTCCACCGTGAACCTGAGCCTCAAGGCGCTCGGGATGCCGGATTACATCTACAACTACATCCTGGAGACCATCGAAAAGCCCAACGGCATCTTCATTGTCACCGGCCCCACCGGTTCAGGCAAGACAACCACCCTCTACGCCTGCATCAACCAGATCAACACCATCGACTCCAAGATTCTCACCGCGGAAGACCCGGTCGAATACGACATCGAGGGGATCGTCCAGGTGCCCATCCAGGAGAGCATCGGCCTGAACTTCGCCCGCGTGTTGCGCGCCTTTTTGCGGCAGGACCCGGACCGCATCATGGTCGGCGAAACGCGCGACGTGGAGACCGCGCAGATTTCCATCCAAGCCTCGCTCACCGGCCATTTGGTGTTCACTACGTTGCACACCAACGACGCCCCCGGCGCGATCACCCGCTTGATCGACATGGGCGTGGAGCCGTTCATGATCTCGGCCTCCATCGAAGCCGTGCTCGCCCAGCGGCTCATCCGCAAGATTTGCCAGAAGTGCCGCACTCCGTATGAGCCCAACGAAGCCGTGCTCTCGCAACTCGGCCTCTCGCCGCATGACATCGGCGACAAAAATTTCTATTACGGCAAAGGGTGCGACGCCTGCAATCACACCGGCTACAAAGGCCGCAAAGGCATCTACGAGCTCCTCAACGTGACCGACCCGATCCGCGAACTCATCAACGAGCGCGCTCCGAGCGTGGTGTTGAGGCAGAAAGCCATTGAGCTCGGCATGCAGACGCTCCGCCAGGACGGTCTGCGCAGCATTTACGATGGGGAAACGACCATCGAGGAAGTGCTCAAATACACATAAGGCTGTTCCCCTGACAGACTCTCGTTCCCAATCTCCCGATTGGGAACGTCGGTGTCTGCGAAACTCCGTTTCCTCCTGCTCTCCGGCCCTTGCTTTTTGCGGTTGCCGCAACGCAAAGGTGGAATAGAATACTCTTATGCGAACCATCAAGTTTTGCGTCTACAAGGAAGCGCCCTATTACGTCGCGCAATGTCTTAATGTCGACGTTTCCAGCTTCGGGGAAACGGTGGAGGAATCCATCTTCAACTTAAAAGAGGCCGTTGAACTCCATTTTGAAGACCAAACGGAAGACGATTACCGTCTGGTGGAGGAAGTGCTTGTAGGGGAAGGCCTGGTCAATGCCTAAGCGACTCAGTTCGGACGAGGTAACGCGCATCCTGATGCAAAACGGTTTTGCGCTGGTTTCGCAAAAGGGAAGTCATCAGAAGTTTCGGGATGCCACCGGACGCAATGCAATTGTTCCGTCGGGCCGCCGTGAAATTCCGATGGGAACGCTCGCCTCGATCATCCGCCAATCCGGCCTGCGTCGGGATTTGTTTCTGTAGTCCTCCGCCAGGATGGCCTGCGCAGCATCTACGACGGCGAGACGACCATCGAGGAAGTGCTCAAATACACGTAAGGCCCTTATACCCGCCCCCCGGTAGTTAGTTACAAATTCGCGCTCGAAGGATTCACACGAAGGCACGAAGGACACGAAGGACGGAAAGGCAAGACCGCTGGTCGCCTTTTTTCGTCCCTTCGTGTGAGCATGAGAGCACTCCGATTCGTGAGCACCCTTGGGGCTATTGAGAAACTCTGGCCTGCCGGGCTTCAGCCGGTGGGGGCAGTTGAGGAAATCTCGCCAGCCGGCTTTAGAGCATTTTCGTTTGACGTTGTCGCATTGATTGTGCGCTGAAAGCGCAAGGGAAACCAGCCCAGGGCAGTGCGCAGCGTCGCCCTGGGTGCCGCGCAACAACCGGTTGCGCCCTGCAAGGGCGCTGGTAAGGGGGAGCGGATTGAGCACGAGCGTTTCCCAGTGCCCTTGCAGGGCACGGCTCTCTCACACGCATACCCAGGGCGCTGCCC
>CAIYQA010000485.1 GCA_903928175.1 uncultured Spartobacteria bacterium
CGGAACCCAGGCCCACCGTGAGGTCGCCGCCGAACCAGGGAAGGGTCGCTTGGTTTTTGAGAATACGCCGGGGCGCTTTTGTAAAGCTCATGATGCCCAAAATCCATCCCGCATGCAGGCCGATGGAGAGCCAGAGCGAACGGGTCTGGAGGCGGGCCCAGCCGAGAATCCACCCCACGCAAAATAGCGTGGTAAAACCGCCCAGCACGAGCCACGGCTCCCGGAATTGCGCGAAGGCGCCAGGGATCAGCGCAAAACCGGAGAGCCAACGGACGGTTTGGGGCAGGGCATTGTCGTCGGGCTTGAGGAAGTGCAGGATGGAATACAAGGCCGAGGTAAAGAACAGCGCGCCGTAGCGGTTCATGGCGCGATGGAGCAGGCCGAGGATCGCGCCGCGAAAGAGCCATTCCTCAAAAATCGAAACGAAGACCGCAGAGGCGGCGATCTTTGCAAAATCGACCAGTTGCGGCTGGTGGCGCAATCGGACCATGTGCAGCGCCAGCAACACGGCGGCGAGCGCGAGCATCATCAGGAAGGAGGCGGCGAACCCCGCTCCGAGATCGCGCCAGCGCCGGGGATTGGGGGCAAGACCCAGGGCACGGACGCTGGAGACTTGCAGCCAGCGCGCCGTGGGCCAGAGCAGGAGGATCGCCGCGACGAGCAGCCCGCGATGGAAGAATTTTTGGAACGGGGTGGTGGCCAGCCAGGTCAGGAAACCGTGGCTTGCGAGCCAATGTCCGCCCCAGTACAGCGGGGCGGCCAGCAACGTGCCGAGGACGACGGTTGCCAGGAGATAAAAAATGATTTTGCCAAGAGACTTCAAACGGGGCGAAGTTTTGGCTTTAATCGTCGCGACAGCAATTAATTTCATGCATAATAAACACGTTTGGACCGAGCGAACCGGGGAAGGCGAGAAACGCGAAGTGCGCGCCATCAAATTCGGAGGGCATTGGCGTATCCAGAGCAAACTGGCGAGCGCAGGGGACTGGACCTACCACGACCCGGCGTTGATGGACGACCTTATTGATCTGCGCGATCTCCTCTTCCGCAAATACCAGCGCCGCCGCGCCGCTTACGAGGACGTGGTCTTGATCGAAAAGATGATCACCGCGCGGGGAGGGGACTGGAAGAAGAGTGAGGGGGAGGATTCCGCAGAACAGGAGTAGGAACCCGCAGATTCTCCCTCGTTCCCAATCTCCTGATTGGGAACGCGCTTGTCCCCGAAACTCCGTTTCGTCAAATTCCCGCCATGCGCAGCCGCTACCGAGTCCACGATCCCAACGCTGCGCACTTCATCACCTCGACCATTGTCGAATGGATTCCCGTCTTCGCCGCCTCGGCACGATGCGATCTGCTGGTAGAAGCTCTGCAATACTCTCAGCAGCACAAAGGGCTCCAAGTGTTTGGCTGGATCATTATGCCCAACCACTTCCACGCCATTGTTTTGGCTCCTGACCTCAGCGGCGTGATTGCGGATGTCAAAAAATTCACAGCCCGGCGCATCTTGGAACAACTTGCCGAAACCAAATGTGATTGGTTGCTGAATCAATTTGCCTACTACAAGGCGGCCCACAAAAGCAGCACTCATCAGGTGTGGCAGGAAGGGTTTCATCCGCAAGCGATCACCGGCGACGAAATGATGCTTCAGAAGCTGGAGTATCTTCACAATAACCCAGTGCGAGCCGGGTTTGTGGCATCGCCGGAACATTGGCGGTATTCGTCGGCGCACGAGTGGATGCCTGGGGCATTTCCGGTGTTGAGGTGTGATGATTGGAGGTAGGAGGGACGTGCTGTTCTCCACGGTTTTCGAAACGGAGTTTCGCAGACACTTGCGTTCCCAATCGGGAGATTGGGAACGAGGACGTTTTGGGGACGCGCTGTGAAGGCGAACGCGCTTGTAGTTGGGGCACTGTTTGGTTTATCATTGAGGCTGGTTCGCATTCTGGCTGACTGCCTGATCCATAGGTGGAACGGCGATTATGACCGTCGTCCTTAATCTGCGAATAACTTCTTCTTTCCATGCCTGACTCACTGATCGCCGCCGACAAACGCCATTGCTGGCATCCGTTCACGCAGATGCGGGACTGGTGCGCGCCGGAACATGAACCGCTGGTGCTGGTGGAAGGGGAGGGGGTGCTTCTGCGCGACAGCAAAGGGCGCGAGTATATCGACGGCAACTCTTCCATTTGGACCAATCTGCACGGACATCGGCACCCGAAGATCAACGCCGCAATTCGTGAGCAGTTGGAGCGCGTGGCGCACACTTCGTTTCTGGGATTCACCAACCCACAGGCGATCCGGCTCGCGGAAGAACTGGTGGCGCTTTGGCCGCAGGATGCACCTCAGCCGCTGACGCGCGTCTTTTTTTCCGACGACGGGAGCACGGCCATTGAGTGTGCGATCAAGATGGCGGTGCAATGCTGCCAAAACCGGGGGCAGTTGCAGCGCAACCGATTCCTCGCGTTCACGCATGCCTACCACGGCGACACGATGGGGGCGTCGAGCCTCGGCGGGATCAATGCGTTCCATGGGCGATTTTCGAGTTTTCATTTTCCGGTGACGCACGTGGCATCGATGAAGGAACTTGTCGCGCGCTCGGAATCCGCCACACCACATCCCATTTTTCCCAATGGAATCGCCGGGGTGGTCATCGAGCCGCTGATCCAAGGCGCGGCGGGGATGCGGCTCTGGCCCGCCGGAATGCTCGCGCAACTCCGCGCGTGGTGCGACCTCCACGGCGTTTTCCTCATCGCCGACGAGGTGATGACCGGGTTTGGGCGCACCGGGAAGATGTTCGCCTGCGAGCACGAGGGAGTGGTGCCGGATTTCGTCGCGTGCGCCAAAGGGTTGAGTGGCGGCTATATGCCGCTTGCCGCGACGCTCACCACCGAGTCGGTGTACGAGGCGTTCCTGGGCGGGTATGCGGAGATGAAGAGTTTTTTTTACGGCCACAGCTTTACCGGGAATCAACTCGGGTGCGCCGCCGCGCTGGCGAGCCTGGCGATTTTCCGCGAGGAACGGGTGCTGGAGCAACTTGCGGGAAAAATCGAAACGCTGGCGCGGTGCCTCGCCACGCTCAAGGACCACCCCAATGTGGGCGGTGTCCGGCAGTGCGGGTTTATTGCCGGGATCGATGTCGTGCAGACCTCGGGCGCGCCGTTTGATGTTGCGAGCCAAACCGCCGCGCGCATTTGCCTTGCGGCCCGCAAACACGGCCTGCTGACGCGTCCCGTGACGGGCAACACGCTCGTGCTCATGCCGCCCTACTGCATCAGCGAAGCGCAGATCGCGCAAAGTGTGGAGGCGGTCCGGCTGGGGATTGGGGAGGTCTGCGGCTGAACCCCAAAGGTTTTTAGCGAGAAGTTGGGAGGTCCATTTGAAGCCTGCGCATTCCGCCCTGGCGGGCGCCGACTACGCCGTGACGGTCTGCGGGTTACAGTCCCAGCTTCCTGAACGTCTCGTCGATGTGCCGGAAATGGATGTCGAGCGAGCAGAACGCCTCGATTTCCGCCGGGGTGAGCTTCTCCATGATCTCGGCTTCTTCGAGCAGGTTTTGCTTGAGCGTCTGGTTGCCCTGCCACGTTTTCATCGCGGCTCGCTGGACGGCCTCGTAGGCGGTTTTGCGCTTGATGCCCCGCTCGGTGAGTTTGAGCAGGATCGTCTGCGAAAAATAGAGCCCTTTGGTGATCTCCATGTTGCGCTTCATGTTCTCGGGATAAACGATGAGGCGGTCCACCAGCTTGGTGGTGATCTGGAGCATGTAGTTGAGGAGGATCGTCGAGTCGGGCATGATGACCCGCTCCACGCTGGAGTGCGAGATGTCGCGTTCGTGCCAGAGGGCGACGTTTTCCAGGGCGGCCAGGGCGTTGCCGCGCAGGAGCCGGGCGAGACCGCTTAGTTTCTCGCCGGTGATCGGGTTGCGCTTGTGCGGCATCGCGGAACTGCCTTTCTGGCCGGGTGAAAAATATTCTTCCACTTCGAGCACCTCGGTGCGCTGGAGATGGCGGAACTCGGTGGCCCAACGGTCGATGCTGGAGCCGATCAATGCGAGCGTTTGCTGGAACTCGGCGTGGCGGTCGCGCTGGACGACCTGTGTGCTCAGCCCGGCGGGGATGAGGCCGAGCTTGCGGCAGACCATTTCCTCCACGCGCGGGTCGAGATGGGCGTGGGTGCCGACGGCGCCGGAGAGTTTGCCGACGCGGATGCGTTCGCGGGTCTGCTTGAGCCGTTCGATGGCGCGGCCAAATTCGTCATACATGAGCGCCATTTTGAGCCCGAAGGTAATCGGCTCGGCATGGATGCCATGGGAACGCCCGATCATCGGCGTGAGCTTGTATTCGTGGGCCTTCTTTGCGATGGCGGCGCGGAGGGATTCGAGGTCTTCCAGGAGCATTCCGCACGCTTCGTTCATTTGGACAGCGAGCGTGGTGTCGAGCACGTCCGAGGAGGTCATCCCCTGGTGAATCCAGCGTGAGGCGGGCCCGACATAGCTGGCGACGTTCTCCAGGAACGCGATCACATCGTGATTGGTCCGCAGCTCGATCTCCTGGATCTTGGCCAGCTCGAAACGGGCTTTTTGCCGGATCGTGGCGGCGTCTTCTTTGGGGATCACGCCGATCTCGGCCTGCGCTTCGCAAGCGAGAACCTCGATTTCCAGCCAGATTTCGTATTTGTGCTGCTCGTCCCAGAGGGCGCGCATTTTTGGAAGAGAATAACGGTCAATCACGCGGGGGAGGATAAGAGGATGGGCGGGACAGGAAAGGAAAAATTTGGGGAGGGGCGGAAAATGGGCATCACGCGCAATCCGGGCAGGTATAAAAGTGGTGCAGATTGCGCCGAATGCAAAGCCATCTGGGGAGCGCACTCGTCCCGAGTGCTGGCATTGGCGTCCCGCCAATGCGAAATTCCCGCACAATCACCAAGAAGCTGTAGGTCGGAGGGAGGCGTTCCTTGTGCGGCCCGGCGAAAAGTGCGTTTCGGCGGGACGCCGAAACCAGCAGGCGAGACTCGATGAACCCGCGAGGGTTCA
>CAIYQA010000486.1 GCA_903928175.1 uncultured Spartobacteria bacterium
CAACCCTCCACCTGGTCCAGAAAATGAGTCCGCCGCCATGAATATCGCCTTCCTAACGCCTTCGGTTTCCCGTGCACTCGGAGGCATTTACGAGATTGAGCGCCGGCTGGGCCAATCCCTTGCGGAAAATCCCGGCACGCAAGTTTCCGTGTATGGGTTGCAAGACGCGCATACCGCCGCCGATGCGGCGGAATGGGGCGCGCTCCAGCCCAAAGCATTCCCCGTGGTGGGTCCCGCCGCGCTCGGTTACTCTCCCGAGCTTCAGAAAGCGTTTTCCTTTTGCAAGGCCGATGTGGGCCACCTTCACGCGCTGTGGATGTACACTTCCATTGTCATTCGCGACTGGTCCCGAAAATCCAAGCGTCCTTATATTGTAACACCCAATGGTATGTTGGATCCGTGGGCGCTACGGAATTCCGGATGGAAAAAATGCATCGCCGGGGCTCTTTACGAGCGATCCATGTTGGCTGGAGCGGGCTGCATCCAGGCGAATACCGAAAAAGAAGCCGCAGACATCCGCGCTTACGGCTTGAAGAATCCCATCGCGATCATTCCCAACGGGGTTGATCTCCCCGATTTAACCGGGGGGGTAACAGATCCCCATCATCCTATCGCGCAACTTCGTGCTGCGGGACGCAAAGTGTTGCTGTACCTGGGGCGCATTCATCCCAAGAAGGGGCTGTTGAATCTTGTGCGCGCCTGGGCTGCGCTCCCGAAGCGGGAGGACTGGGTGTTGGCGATTGCGGGTTGGGATCAAGGCGGGCACGAGCGAGAGCTGCAGCAACTGGCCACAGAGCTGGGTGTGGCTTGGGCAGACGCCCGCGCCGGGGTGCCGGAAAGCGCGCTTTCTCACGCGACATCCCTGATGTTTTTGGGGCCTCAGTTTGGAAACGAAAAGAAGGAATGTTACCGTGGTTGCGACGCTTTTATTCTGCCCTCTTTCAGCGAAGGGGTGCCCATGGTCATCCTTGAGGCCTGGTCGTATGGCAAGCTGGTGTTGATGACCCCCGAATGCAATATTCCTGAAGGCTTCGCCCGGAGAGCCGCGTTGCGGATCGAGACGGATCAAGCGGCTATCCAGCGAGGCTTGACAGAGTTGTTCGCCCTCTCCCCAGCGGAGCGGATGGCGCTCGGCGCAGAGGGCCGGAATATGGTGATCCACCAGTATAGTTGGCAAAAAGTGGCTACAGAGATGAAGCGCGTTTACGAGTGGCTGCTTGGGGGAGAACGCCCGGAGTCAATCGTGATCAAATAACAACCCTATCCTCAAAAAATTCATGAACTTAAAAGGCTACACCATAGGCAACTTTGATCGCGGGGCATCCAAGGGCAAAGAGGCGTTATGGTACTTCGTGCGGTTTCTTTTTTTTCTAAACTACACCCCGTTGCCCTCTTCTTTTCGAGTCGGCTTGCTCCGGCTTTTCGGCGCAAAAATGGGAAACGGCGTTGTGGTGCGCAACAATGTCAATATCAGCTATCCCTGGCGATTGACCGTCGGCGATGATGTCTGGATCGGCGACGATGTCATGATTATCAGCCATGGTTCGGTCATCATCGAGTCGAGCGTCTGCGTTTCACAACGCGCTTTCCTATGTGCCGGCTCGCACCGCTTTCATTCGCCGGGATTTGACCTGGTGACCAAGCCGATCATCATCCGCCGCGGGTCATGGATCGCCTCCATGGCCTTTGTTGCCATGGGCGTCGAAATCGGGCCGGACAGCATGGTTGGGGCCGGGGCCGTCGTGCTCAAAAACGTCCCGCCCGGAACCACGGTGTTAGGGAACCCGGCTGTCCTCAGGCCCTGATGCCTCCTCAAAGCAGCCCCCATGCGCATCCTCTTCCTCAACCAATACTTTCCGCCCGACCCGGCCCCCACCGGCGTGCTCCTGCGGCAGCTTGGTTGCGCTCTCGAAGCTGCCGGGCACACCGTTGACTTTGTGGCCGCTCGCCAGGATTACCATGCAGGGCAAGGCAAAGGCGGGCGCTTGAAGCGCGAAATCAAGGCGCTTGCCACGCTCTTGTGGGATGGTTTGTTCCGGCCCCGAGCCGATGTGGTGATCTCTGCGAGTTCTCCCCCGTGCCTCTTGTTTGTCGCCACGCTCGTCGCCCTGCGGCACCGCGCCCGCTCTTTGCACTGGATCATGGATCTCTACCCCGAGATCGCTCTGGCGCTGGGCGAAGTGCCACCCGGATTCCTCTACAGAACCGTCGCCCGCCTCATGGGGTGGTGTTATAAAATATGCGAAAAAGTCATCGTGCTCGACCGGGACATGGCGGACTGCCTGCGTCCCTACGGCGTGGAGGCGGAAATCATCCCTCCGTGGATTTTTGAGGAGGATCCGCAACCACTCGAGCCGGCAATCCCACCCCATGCGCAATGGACCTGGATTTACTCCGGCAACCTCGGGCGCGGACATGAATGGAAAACGCTGCTTGAAGCACAATCGCTCCTGGAAGAGCAAGATTCCAATGTTCGATTGCTCTTTCAAGGTGGCGGGCCGCAATGGAACGCGGCCCGGCAGCACGCAATAGAACTCGGTTTGAAACATTGCGAGTTCCATCCGTATGTGGAGCGTGAAGCCTTGCGTGAATCCCTTCTGCGTTGCCACTGCTGTGTTGTCACCCAGCTTCCCGCAGTCAAAGGAATGCTCTGGCCCAGCAAACTCGGCCTTCTGCTCACGTTGCCACGCCCGTTGCTCTGGGTCGGGCCGCGCGACGGCTCAACCGCGCGCCAACTCCGCGCCCGCCCGTTCACCGGGACATTCGCCCCCGGCCAGGCCGTGGAAATCGCCGCATGGCTTCTCGCGTTGTCCCGCCAAGCGCCTCAATTCGACATCGCCGCCCTCTGCAATGCCCGCGCCCAACGCACCGATGCACTTGTGGCATGGCAAAGGCTTGTGTTTTCTTGTAATACCAAGTAATCTTTCACAGACAGTCCACGGCTCTAACCCACTTGAGTCAAATGGAACCCAATCCACAGGAACCCAGAATCTTATTGGCCGATATCCAGCCGATCTTCAGGGAAGGGATCGCCGCAATCATATTGCAGCGCCATCCCCGGGCCACCTTCGGCCATGCCGACAGCTTTCGTGAAGCACACGCAAAAATGCTGGCCCAAAAGTGGCATTTAATCGTATGCGACATTAACCTCAGCGACCGCAATGGATTTGAGCTCATCCAAGCGGCGCGTCACCTCGCCGTCCCCATCCCCACGCTGGTCCTCAGCGCAAACCCCGTCCAGATCTACGGTCGCGGTGCGGTAAAATGCGGTGCCGCCTCCTACCTCCCCAAGGAAACCCCGGCGCAGGAACTCCTCTCCGCCATCAACCTTCTTCTCCAGGGCCAGCGCTACATCAACCGCCGCCTCGCCCTCGTCTTGGCCGATGCCACCGACGAAAACAGCGAGAAATTTCTCCACGACACCCTTTCCCAGCGTGAAATGCAGGTCCTCCTCATGCTCGCGGACGGCAAAAGCCTCAAAAAAATCGCCGCCCGCCTCTCCCTCAACCCCAAAACCGTCAGCACCTACCGGGCGCGCCTCACCGAAAAACTCAAACTCAATTCCGACGCCGATCTCGTCAAATATTGCCTTAAGCATAATCTCATCTCCAGTTTGAACGACCCGATGCCTGGCCCCGGCGAACCGCATCCAGCGGCTGTAGGGCTACCCCTACAGCCCGAAAGTGAGTATGCACAAAGAATTGATGAAAACTAATAAAATTTATACTAGACTTCCCTCCACTTCTGCCGTAAAAATCACTGTGAATGAAAACCGCATCCCTTCATAAAAAAATTGCAACCGCCCTTCTGGTGGCGCTCTTGAGCGCGCTTTTCGCCGGCAATGCCCATGCGGCACAGATCGCGCGGCGCGTAGTGGTCATTATTCCTCCCCCCACGGTAGCCTCGATCAAATCAGTCGTCAGCCGTTGATAATATCCCTCCCTTTTCGCAGTCACCCCACAGCTCAATCCCCAAAAATATAACTCTATGAAACGTAGCCTCAACCTCCTTGGCGCCCTTTGCGGCCTGCTTCTTCTTTCCTTTTCCGCTCCTGCTCAGGCGGTGGGCGAGTGGGGCTACTTCAGTAACTTCGATAGCGGCAACACCAATTTGAGCCTTAGTTATTGGATCCAGCAGGGAGACGGCACCTATACCATGGATAAGGGCGCGACCTCGCAGCCCTCTTTGGCGCCGGCGGATCTCGTTTTTCCGCATGCGTGGGTCACCACGGACCAATATCAAGATGATGGCCTGACGGGGGCGTGGGGCTACTATACCGGTGACAAATGGGCGGCCATCGGTGGATTTGGGGTCCCGAGCGCTATCAGCACCGAGCTCTGGAGTCCGGTCAACGCCTCCAATGTCAAATTCAATGTGGATTTTGGAATCACCGCCTCCTCCCCTAGTGCCCCCACCCAGGATAACTTCAAGTGGACTGTTCGCGACACCGCCGGCAACAAACTCTTTGCGATCGCCTTCAAGCCCGTTGATTCCACAACCTATGGCCTTTACACGGAAAATGCCGCAGGCGTGGATGCTCCGGTGGCATTGGATCTCACCCACAATGCCGGGATCAACATCGGCTCCATTTACGGACTCACCTTCACTACGGACCTGGCAAACCACACCTACTCCGCCGCGCTCACTCCTCTTAACGCTAATCTGACTCCGGCTGATGTGGCGTTGACCTTCGGGGGAATCAGTCTTCCCTCTGCGACGGGTATCGGCGCGGTTGCCGCCACCTACGAACTCAGCGATCCGCAGGTTACGGCTGGCGCTCCCACCAACTCCGGAGACAACCTCATGCTTTTTGATAATTATCAAGTCATCCCCGAGCCTTCCACCGTTGCCCTGTGCCTCGGCGGTCTTGGTCTTCTGGCTGCGATCCAACGCCGCCGGAACCGGGCGGTCTTATAATCCCAAAAATCCCTTTCCGGCGCATCAGTCGGGCTTGGTCCCGGCTGATGCGATGTTCTGTCTAAACCCTGGTTCTCGTCGGCCACCTTAAAACAAACCCCGCAATATGAAAAACCATCCCAAGTTTTTCCGAAGTCCAAAAGCGACTCCTCTTCGCGCTGGCAATCTCCTAACGGCGCTCGGAATCGTTTTCTTCTTGCTTCTGGGGAGCCCGGCGGCCCCGGCGGCCACCAAAACATGGCAAGGTACCTCGGTAACTTGGGCAACTGCAGGCAACTGGAATGGCGGCGCTCCTGCCAACGATTTGGTAACGGATATTGCGCTGTTTAATTCGGGCGCATATAGTTTCCAGCCGACCGCCACCACCGCAGGCTCGGTTTCCGGCATCATCAGTGGCGACGGTTCAACAGGGACTGCTGCACTCACGATCACAACGGCAGTAACCACCAACAGGCTGAGGATCGGCGCCAATGGTATCGTAGTCAAGGCAAACTCCGGCACCGTAACGATTGGCAATGCGAACACGCAGGGTGCCCTCCTTGGAGCCAGCCAAGCTTGGCAAAATGATTCCAGCAGCCTGCTGAAGGTTTACTCCGTTGGCAACGCCAACACCGGGGCTTACACGCTGACTCTGAGCGGCACAGGCAGCGGTGGCACGACTATCAGCAACGCCA
>CAIYQA010000487.1 GCA_903928175.1 uncultured Spartobacteria bacterium
GCTGAATGCTAATTATCGCAATTTGTATGTCTGGTTTGTAACCACCGGGAAAAAGATTGGCGGGATCAAGAAAGTCGGCCCGGCACAATATAAGCTGGAGGCTGCATAGTCATTGAACGCGAGTTCGTTTGACGAATCCCTCTAATACCGATACGGCTCCGGCAGTCCAAAGGCGTTGCGGATCACGGTGGCTTCCGCTTTTTTGCCCGTGGTCCGGATTTCCACAATGTCAAAGCGAAACAGAATGTCCGGATTGCCGAGCAGCTTGAGCCAGGCAAGCGCGCCTCGCGCGATGAGCCGTTGTTTTTCGCGGGTGACGGCCTGCGCCGGAGCGCCAAACGCTTCGGAGCTTCGCGTTTTCACTTCGACAAACACCAGGGTATCGCCGTCGCGGCAGACGAGATCGACTTCGCCGCCTTTCGGCGCCCGGAAATTTCGATACAACACTTTGTAGCCAATGCGGCGCAGATAGTTGGCGGCGATCTGCTCGCCTCGATCTCCCAGCGCGTGGCGCGGATCAGAGAAATTCGAGCTGTGCCTCCCGAACCGGGAGAAAACTGCGGCGATGAATCGGACAAGGCCCATGGAGTTGGAGCATAGCAAGATGCCCGGGAGTTCCATAGCCTTTGTGTTGGGAAAATTGATACCCGGGGTGGAGCCCGTCCATTTCGTGCATGATCCGGTCCCGCGTGACTTTCGCCAGGACGCTGGCTGCGGCAATCGAGAGGCTCAGCGCGTCGCCGCCGACCAGCGCCGTGTGCGGCACAGGGAAGGGGCGGACCGGCAGGCCATCAATCAAGGCATGTTGCGGCACAATGGCGAGCGCACCCACGGCCCGGCGCATCGCTTGGTGGGTGGCCCGCAGGATGTTGATGCGGTCGATTTCCTCGGGGTAGGAGACAGAAACCGCCCAAGTGATCCCATTTCCGCGCGTGGTCAGTTCGCAATAAATCTCCTCGCGCACTTCGGCGCTGAGTTGTTTGGAATCCGTGAGCGTTTTGTGCCGGAAGCACTCCGGTAAAATGACAACGGCCGCGACCACTGGACCTGCCAGTGGGCCACGGCCCGCTTCGTCAATACCCGCGATGATTTCCAGCCCCGCTTTGCGCAGTTTGCGCTCGTGCCGGAATGAGCACCGCATGGCTCAGAACTTAAACTGCTTTTTCGCGAACTGCCATTGCTTGTTTCCCCTTGCGGTCGCGCAGGTAGTTGAGCTTGGCGCGGCGGGCAGTGCCGGACTTCTCCACTTCGATCTTCGCGATACGGGGCGAGTGGACCGGGAAAACGCGTTCGACGCCTTCGCCGTAGGAAATGCGGCGCACAGTGAACGAGGCGTTGAGGTCAAACCCTTTGCGGGCGATGACAATGCCGGTAAAAATCTGGATGCGTTCCTTGTCGCCTTCGACCACGCGAGTGTGTACCCGCACGCTATCGCCCACCTTGAAGGCGGTTACTTCGGGTTTGAGTTGTTCCTTTTCGATCGTCTGGATGATATTCATGGTCGTGGCCTCTAAAGTTGGAAAAGAGCCGGGTTATTTAACCCATTTTCGCCCCTTGGCAAACAGAAATCGCTCTCCACCTGCAAAAATAATGGTAAAAGAGAGGGATGGATTTTCCACTGAACCCCGGCTGCGAGCCGATTATCGACCTGCATAGCGACGCCTATTTCATGGGCGAGGCGCTCCGGCAGGCCCAGCGCGCGTACGCGGCGGACGAGGTGCCCATCGGCGCAGTCATCACCCACCAGGGGAGGGTTATTGCCCGGGCGTTCAACCAGGTCGAGCAGCTCCAGGACGCTACGGCCCACGCCGAGATGCTCGCCATTACCCAGGCGGAGAGCGTGCTGGGCAACTGGCGGCTCAACGAATGCGAGCTTTTCGTCACCAAAGAGCCGTGCCCGATGTGCGCCGGAGCCATTGTCCATGTCCGGCTGGCGCGGGTCGTTTTTGGCTGCCCGGACCCGAAAGGGGGCGGAGCGGGCGGGCTTTTCAACATTCTTCAGAGCCCAAGTCTCAATCATCGGTGCGAGATCACGAGCAGCGTCCGTTTGGACGAATGCCGGGGGCTGCTGCGCTCGTTTTTCGGGGAGAAACGGCGCGGTGAGCGGGAGTAAGAAGCCGTTTTCGACAAAGAGTCAGTAATTCTTCTCGTTCGTGCCATTCTTCTCGTTCTTGTCTCATTAACACCGGGCTTTAGCCCGGTGAAAGCTCCACCCTGCGGCAAAGCCGTTTCAACGGCTTATCTCCGCATAGGGAAGCCGTTAAAACGGCTGGCATCTAGTGTAGTGTACACGAAATAGGTAGTCGCTACTTACCATTGATGTAAGATGACGGGCATGCCTCGCCCCATCATTGCCCTCGAACTCGACAGCATCCAACGCAACGCCC
>CAIYQA010000488.1 GCA_903928175.1 uncultured Spartobacteria bacterium
CATGCGCGCACCTCTTTGTGAACCCGAAGGGTTCCCAGCGAATAGCCGGGGGTTGAGCGAAGCGACACCCCCGGTTTGGGCGCCCCCCCTCGGCACACCCCAAAGGGGTGGCAGAGAGCGGGTTTCTGCCACCCCTTTGGGGTGTGCGCATTGTGGGCGCAGGTCCGGTGGTGTCGGTGCGCATGCGCGCACCTCAACCACCGGCTATGGTCTTTAAACCCTTCGGGTTATGAGAACCGAGCTTATCAATGACATCTAGGGGAGGCTGAGGTGGTCGATATAGCGGTCCTCAAACCCGGGGTCGAGGTTGAGTTCGACAATTTGGGTGCGCTCGCGGATGCGGTCCAGTTCGTCGAGCACGGTCCGATCCAGCAGCGCAAGGTAGGCCCCGCCCAGCGAGGTGTTGCCGACGGTCTCGACCTGCGCGGGATCGAAGCCGGGCAGCAGACCACAGGCAATCGCGCGGGGGATGTTCAGGTGCATGCCAAACCCGCCTGCGAGAAAAACTTTGCGCACCTGCGAGGGTTGCACCCCTTCCAGGTCAAGCAAGGTTTGGATTCCCGCCGCAATGGCCGCCTTGGCTTGAAGCAGCAGGGCAATGTCGGGTTCAGTGATGGACAGGGGGGACTCCCCGCCGTTCAGCCGCATGGCAAATCCATGTTCCGTGTGGCAGAAGAGCTCGGGATTGCTTTTGACCACGATGGGATCAAAGCGCCCGTTTTCCCTCAGCACGCCTGAGCTTCGGGCTTGCGCAAGAAAATCGATATAGGCGGAGCCGCAAATGCCGGGGGACTGGGCGGGCGGTCCGCCGCCGATGGTTTGTACAGCGAGGAGGATGCGCCCGGTCGAGTCCCGGGTGACGGCAATGGCTTCGACCGCCCCCTCGGTCGCGCGCATTCCATGGGAGAGCCCGCTGCCTTCAAAGGCCGGTCCAGCAGCGGTGGCGCAGGCGTAGAGGCGGTCGCCTTTCACCAGAACAATCTCGCCGTTGGTGCCGACGTCTACGAAGAGCATTGGCTCGGATTCATAATGCAGTCCGGTGGCAAAAATGCCCGCCGCAATATCCGCGCCAACGTAAGCCGCCAGCCCGGGCAGCGCGTGGACGGGCAGATCCGGGATTCCGCAGAACCCGAGGGCGCTGGTGCTGCTCATCTGGCGTTCCAGAAAACGCGGCGTGAAGGGAGCGATCCCCATCGGCGAAGGGTCGATGCCCAAGAGGAGGTGCAGCATCGTGGAATTGGCGGCCACGGACATGCCGCCGACGCGCTCCATGGCGATTCCTGCTTTCCGGCAAGCGTCGCAGGCCAGCGGCAAAATCGTGTCGCGGCAAATGGCGGTCTGGAGTCGCGCGATCATTTCCGGTTGCGAAGAGCACAGGTTAATGCGGGTGAGCACGTCGTCTCCCAACCGGATTTGCTGGTTGAAATCGCTGGCCCGCGCAACGATCCGGCCGCTCGCCAGTTCCACGAGAATCAGCGCAACCGTCGTGGTTCCGATATCCACCGCAAAACCGAACTCGCCCGGAAACAGCGGATCGTCCCCGACGGGAACCCGGATGCGAAACTCGTCGGCGACCGAGGGGCGATGGGCGAGAAGCGACCGGCTCGGAATCACCAGGGAGGCTTCCGTCCCGGGGATCCAATCCACACGGCACGCGAGATGTTCTCCCGGCGCGGCGAGGATTTGACCAGTCCCGGAATCGCGCACTGCGCCGGTCTCCAGGCGCACGGCGCAGCCTTTGCACAGCCCGCGTTTGCAGCAGCGGGTGTTGAGGGGCAGGCCGTGGCGGGCGAGCAAGTCCGCCAATCCGGTCGGGTCGCCAGGGGTGTTCGCGTGGACGGTTTGCGACCCGTGAAGCGTGCTGAGATGCAGGGTGGCGGACATGGCGAAAGGAACCTAGGCATTCGGGTTTGCACCCATGCAACCCGCGCACGGCGTGGCGGCGAGAATGGATTCATCCACCGTGAAACGGATCGTCTCCCCCGGTTGCAGCACCAGGAAGCGCGCGGCGTCCCACCGGCCCGCAAGCAAATCGCGGAGCAATTGTGGGTCGCCCTGCTGCTCATCATAACTCCAGCCCAGCCAGTCGGCGCAGGCTTTGGTATGGCGCGCATCCGGCTCGGAGGCGGTGACGCCGAGATCGACAAAGGTGGCGCGGTTGTAGGCGCGCATCCAGTCCTGCTCCATCTCCATCAGGTAATCGGCGTTTTCCTCGCCGTATTTTTCAAGATATTCCCGCTGCAATTTTTCAACGCGCTCCCGCCCCGGCGGCACATGGCAGCGGTTCCAGCCCGCGCTATACCAATAAGTGCCGGGGTGTTGCTGGATATATTGCGCGTAACGTTCCTTGGAACCGAGCAGCAGGGTGATGCAATCGTGCGCCCGCGTGATCACAAGCCGGCAGCGCTGCGTGTGGACCCCTTCTATCCCGCGGCTGCACAATCCATAGACCAGGACGATGGTATCAATGGCGGGGTCTTCCTCCGTTTTGGCAACGGCGGCCTGGAGTCGGATGCGCAGGAGATCGGGGGTGTTGTGCAGTCCCTGCTCGATCACCTCAATCCGTTTGACCTGCGGCAGTTCACTGCAAAAGTGCCGCACCTCCTCCGTTAAAACATCGCAAGTGATGACGGCGAGATTCATGGAGCTACAGCCTGCAGCTCATCGCGGCGAGGTGCGCGGGGGAGGTTCCGCAGCATCCCCCGATGATCCGCACCCCGGCCTGGAGCAAGGCGGGGACAAGCGCCGCCATTTCCTCCGGAGTCGCGCAATAAACCGTTTTCTCCCCGACCATCTGCGGTGAGCCCGCGTTCGGCTGCAAAATCACCGGCGTTTTTCCCGCGAGGCGCACCATTTGCCGGGCGAGTTCCAGGTAATCCGCAAAAGAAAGTCCCGTGCCGCAGTTTGCGCCGACAATATGCGCTCCCGCCGCGATGGCTCGTCCCATGGCTTCCTCCACACTGGTTCCCATCATCGTGCGGAACTCGGTATCGCCGTTTTTTTGAAAAGCGTACGTCGTGACAATCGGCAGACTGCCACTCTCTTTCGCAGCGGCCACGGCGACCTCGACTTCAGCCGGATCGCTCATCGTCTCCACGAGCAGCGCATCCGCGCCGCCTTCGAGCAATGCCTGGGCTTGCGCGCAGTAGATGGTGTGGAGCTGCTCCGCGGTCATGTCTCCGAGAGGTTCAAGGAAATCCCCAAACGGGCCGATGTCGCCGAGCACCCAGCCAGAATCTCCCGCGATCTGCCGGGCGTTTTGTGCTCCGGCGCGGTTCAGTTCCGCCATCCGCCCGTCCAGCCCGTGGCGCGCAAGGGCGAAGGACGAGCCTTCAAACGTATTCGTGGTGACAAGGTTGCAGCCCGCGCGTCGATAGGCTTCATGCACGCCGCTTACGATCTCCGGGTATTCCGTGTTCCAGAGCATGCCGCATTCTCCGGCGTGCAGACCATTTGCGAGGAGTTGTGTTCCCATTGCGCCGTCGCAAAGAAGCGGGCGCGCGGCCAGGGCGGAGAGGAGATCATTCATAGGCGGGCGTGCAAAATGATCCATTGCACCCGAAAAAGCGAGGGGATTTACGCCAGAAATGCCTCGACCTTCGCCTTGATGGTTTCCTCGGAACCGGGCACGCTGAGCACGTCGCATTCGCTGCCGAGAATGAAAGGATGCCCGGTGGCGCACATCTTCTGGTTTAATGCGTCCGCCAGGCGCTTCACGTCCGCCACGCTGACAAGGGCGTCGGAGTAAAATTTCTTGGTCGGCAGATTGCCATAAAGCACGGTCGTCTTCGGCATCAGCGCGGCGTCTTCCCACAGCAGGCGCGAGCTTCCGAGGCTCATCATTGCAGGATCCAACGTGGCAAAACGGCGCACCATTTCGTCTTCCAATTCGCCGCAATCGTGGAAGATAAGATCCACGCCGCCTGCTTCCAGGAGCGCTTTGATGCGCCGGTTGGGTTCCATCACGTAGCGTTCAAAAATCTCGTAGCTTTCCGAGAGTTGGTTGGGTGAGAAATAGACTTTGTTGGCCGCCGGTTCGCAAAGGATGATCGCTTTCGCCCCGGCGGTGATCTGCGCCTGGAGATAAGGCAGGATGGCGTTCATGGCCAGTTCGAGCGCGCGTTCCACCAGCTTCACTTCCGGCTCCTCGTCACCATTCGCCCCGGTCCCGGCAAGGAACACGGGAGTGATGGGGTCCGATACGAGCTTGGTCATGAGCGAGAACGGCCCGATGCCCATTCCGACGGGGACGAACTCTCCATTCCGGGCGACTTGCCGGATCGCCTCGCAAGTCGCGGCCATGCGGGGCGTTGAATCCACTGCCCAATCTTTCGCGGGCGCTTCGGTAAAGTGAAACGAATCGATCTGCTCAGCCGCAACGCCATGTGACAGCAGCAACGATTCCTTTTCCAATTTCAGGTCCATCACCGGGATCGCCATGGGCGAGCGGAAGCGCCGCGCGGCTTCTTCGACGACGGTTCCCAGGCGCAGGCCGTCCAGCATGATGGCCTCGTGGTCCGCGTGTTCGTGCAACACCAAGTGTGTGCCAATGGGCATGCGCAGTCCGGAGGCGGCCAAGTCGAGATAGTAGGATCTGTTCATAAATTTTAGAGAGCGTAATCTTTCGGCACGAATTTTTCGGTATCCACCGTGCCCATCATCTGGTCGATGAATTCGCCTTCCGCAGCGGGAAGTTCCTCCACGGTTTCGCGCATGGTATCGAGCCACGGCAATTCGAGTTCGCTGATTTTTACGAGGCCGTTCTTGTGGCCTTCGGCGAGCAATGCGATGGCGGCAAGCGCGGCGTTCTTGCCCGCCGTGTAATCATCGGGCGAGGAGACGATGGATTGCGCGATGGCGATGGCGCTCCGCGGCGTGAGGATGTAGGCCTGCGGATCGAGCCCGGCATCGGAGTTGACCATCCATTTTTGGTAAAGCAATGCCGCGTCGCGTCCATCGGCGAGGGACTGGTTCATCAGGCGGCAATCGTAGATGAGTTGTTCCATGTAAACCGTCGGGGCCATGCCGCCGAGCAGCTTGATGTTTTGCACCGATTCGTTGCTCCAGGTGTCGCAAGTTGCCGCGGCGATGTTGCCCAGCGGGCTGAGATGGGCGCAGGCGGAGGTCTTGCCCTCCATCGCCATCGGGAACCCGGTGATGGCTTTGAGGATCACGTTCTCGTAGCCGCAGTCCTTGCCGGGGCCGACGCAGCCGCATTCATAGCCGACCAGGGTCCGGACGGCGCTCACTGCGCGGACGACAGCGGCGAACACGCGCGGGATCATCTTTTGCTCGGCGAGCACCATGGCGGTGTTGCCGAAGCCGCAGGCCGTATCGCCCGCGCAGTGGACTCCGTATTGCCTGGCGATCTTATCGATGGCCGTCCACAAAAAGCGCATGTCGCGCACCCCCATCACGCATTGGGAAAAGAGGACCGCGCTGAGGTCGCCCATCATAAGCGCTTCGTCATGGATCTCCTTGCCGCCCACCGACTCGATGCTCAAGAGTTCCGCGCCCGCCGCCGCGCTGCCTTCAAAGGTCTCGAGCATCCGCTCCCATAGCATGCCGCTGCGCATTACCGGCGGACGCTCCATTTCGCGCGTGTCGTTGGGGGTCATCCGCAGCACGCTCTTGAGCCCGTGTTGGGAGTGCGCCTTTTCCATGGCGTCCAAAAGAATCTTGGCGATATCAATCCCCCACGACGGGTTTTCCGTCATGGGCGGGAGCGTCTCGAATTCGATGACGACGCCGGGCGCCTCGAGTTCCACGGCACGGTGCAACGCCCCGTCGATGATCTCCCGGTACTGCCGTTTCACCTCGGGCAGGGTCGTCTCGTTGACGAACATGGGCGGGAGGGTGAAATTCAACTCGGGATAAACAATGCCGCCGCCGATGGACATCCCGTGGCGGGTGTTCAACGGTTTGGGAGCAACACCAAAGCGCAACTGGGCCGGGTCGCTGATTGCAAGGGTAGTGAATTTAGGCATAAGGGTTCCGTGGCGGCCGGAGGCGAACTCCGGCCACATTGAGTTGTTGGGTTTTCCGAGGGAGGCCGACGCTTAGGCGGCGACCAGTTTGTGCGCGAGGTCCACTGCGCTGGCGGCATCGGGGCTGTAACCGTCCGCGCCGATTTCATTGGCAAACTGCTGCGTGATCGGCGCGCCGCCGATCATGATCTTCACATTGTTCAGACCGGCCGCGCGCATCGCGTCCACGATCGTCTTCATGGCGGGCATGGTGGTGGTGAGCAGCGCCGAAAGGCCGACGAGCTGCGCATTGTTCTCCCGGGCCGCCGCAATAAACTTCTCGGGCGGGACATTGATGCCCACGTCGATCACGTTGAAATTGGCTCCCTTGAGCATCATCGCCACCAGGTTCTTGCCGATGTCATGCAAATCGCCCTGCACCGTCCCGATCACCGCCGTGTATTTCGGCACGATCCCGGCGGCGGTCAGCAACGGCTGGATGATGGCCATGGCCTCTTTCATTGCGCGGGCCGCGATGAGCATCTCGGGCACGAACACTTGGTTGTTCTTGAACTTCTCGCCCACATTGGACATCGCGGGGACGAGGGCCGACTCGACGATTTCCAGCGGAGCAGTGCCGGCATCCAACAAAACCTGCGTCAGGCGCGCGGCTTCTTTGCGGTTACCTTTTTCTACGGCATCAGTGAGTTCTTGGAATGTATTCATAAGCATGGGGTTTAATTTTGAGGGAATGCGATGGAAGCGACTTTAGCATTGACTCTTGCGCGCTGGAATAGACAACATGGCCAATTATATGGACAAAATGGCCATCCGCGAGCGGTTCGATTATATTCCCGCCGCCCGGGAGCGCACCTGGGGCCTTTACGTGACCGGCGTCGGGCGGCGCATCGCCCCCCCGCGCAAAGCTTCGCAGCCGCCTGAACCGCTGGTGCCCGGCGAACCGGGCAGGGGACGGGTGTTGCGCGATTATGCGCTGGTTTACCTCACCGACGGGCAGGGCTCCTTCAAGAGCCATGATTCGCATTGGCGGCGGGTGAAAGCGGGCGATCTCCTCGTGCTCTTCCCGGGGATATGGCACGATTACCACCCTTTGGCGGAAACCGGCTGGACCGAGCGCTGGCTGCTGCTCAACGGCGAGCTTGCCAACCAGTGGTGCATGCATGACGTGCTCTGTGTGGATTCCCCGGTTCTCCCGATTGGGGTTCACGAGGAAGTCGTGGAAGCCTTCGAGCGCCTGCTGGAAATCGCCCGCGCCTGCCCTCCTTTTGCGAACCAAATCCAATCCGGGATTTCCATGGAGATATTGGCCCTTGTGCTGAAATTCCACCAAAGCCGCAGCAAACACCACAAACTGCCGACGCCCATTGTCGAATCCGCCCTCAGTTTCATTGGGAAGAACTGGTCCGGCCCCATCGACTTCGAGATCTATTCCAAAAAAATGGGGATCGGCTATCGCCATTTCCGAAGAATGTTCCAAGAGGCCACCGGCCTTGCCCCGCACCAGTATCTGCTCAACCTGCGGCTCAACCACGCCAAGCGGCTGCTGGGCGCTTTTCCCGTCGCCGAAGTGGCCGCCCGCGTGGGATTCGCCGACCCCCTTTATTTCTCGCGCCTCTTCAAACGCAAGGTCGGCATCGCCCCGACCCGCTGGCATTAGGCGGCGCATTCCATTTCCAAGCGTGGAAGATGGGGTCAACTCTTGAAACTTGACAAGGTGTGGTTGTTTTGACAGGAGTAAGACATGGCAAGGCCAATTCGAGTTGAATACGAGGGGGCGGTTTATCATGTGACGGCGAGAGGGAATGAACGGCAGCGGATTTTTCGCAGTGAGGAGGATCACATCTTGTTCCTGACTTCACTTGAGCAGTGCGTGGAACAACATGGGCTACGGGTTCACGGCTATTGCCTCATGCCCAACCATTACCATTTGCTCATAGAGACTCCTCGCGGCAACTTGAGCCGGGCCATCGGCTGGCTACAAACCACCTATACCATTCGTTTCAACCGCAAGCATCGGCGCAGCGGACATCTTTTCCAAGGCCGTTTTAAGGCGCATCTGGTCGAAGCCGACGCCTACGCCATGACCCTGTTGCGGTATGTGCATCTAAACCCCGTGCGCTCCCGCAATAAATCGGTGCCCGTGTCTGCGGAGCGCAGAGGGTTTCTCTCGGAATACAAATGGAGCAGCCACAGATACTACCTCGGGAGCACGAAACCGCCCGGTTGGTTGTGCCTGGATTGGTTGAGCTTTTTTGGCCAGTCCCGGCAACGCGCACAGCGCGAATATAGGCGTTTTATCGAAGAAGCCTTTGAGGCCGGGATGGAGAGTCCTTGGGGCGAACTCAAATCGGGGTTAGTGCTGGGAGGCGATGCCCTCCTGGAACGCGCATGGGGCATTCTTGGGAAGAAGCGGGGAGCAGAAGAGCTGGCATGGACAATGCGCGTGGAGCGGAGTGGGCAGCGCGCCATTACTGCCCAAGCCGTGGCCGGGCGCGAGAGCGATGCCCGGTGGAAGGTTTGGGTGCTGGCGCGGCATGGAAACCTCAGAGGCATAGACATCGCCCGACAACTCGGCTACAAAGACGGGAGTGCAATCACCCACATGCTTAAACGGGTCGAAGCAACCATCCATGCCAGCAGCATTGCCGCACAGCACGCCTCGGCGCTGGAATCCAAATTCAATGAAAACTTGTCAAGATTCAAGAGTTGACCCCTATGACAATAACTCATCGATTATATTGCTATGAATACTAAATTACTACCGTTGTTGATCTGCCTGATTTTAGGGCAAGCTTTTTCGGGGTGCTGTTCGCCATCGAATTACTACTTGGGTCATTACAGTGTCAAAACAGAAGCGGCCAGTAAGCGGTCTTTTAGATCTGAGGCTAAAGGAGTCGCTATGGAAATCGGGCAAAAGTTGAATTATAAAACAGCGAATGTCCAAGATGATCCTCCTGGGTTAGTGTTTACAATGGATCCAATAAGAGTCACAGAAGGGAGCAATCCATCTCGGGTTCAAGTCGAGTGGTTTGCCACCAATAGTCCCGTTTTTTATGTCAATATTTCGAAAAACGGGATAGAAGTCACTGAAGGAGTATTGCGGGCAAGGAAAGTCATTGAAAGTGTTCTATCCGAGAGGGGATTTACTTGGTCATTCGATTTGTCACATTCAACCCTTGCGCGGTAGGCGACGGATTTGTCTCCCCCGACCCGCTGAGAACCAAGCTCAACAAGTTTGGAATTACCATTGTAGAATGAACTGACCATGAATTTCTCTGATTTTTTGACCTCAGCCGATGCGCAGACGGGGTCAACTCTTGAAACTTGACGACTTGGACAATCTCCCTTCCCTCATCCTTACCTGCCTGGTGCATGACCCTGCCCCGGCGCGCTGACACCCAACTCGCCCGTCCCCGCCTGCTTGTGCAGAAGTTTTGCCCTGCCGCGTAGTTCCTGCTTTCACTCCGCTTGTTTCTTTGGCAGTTTTTTGCGAATGCTGGCAAAGGTCTATTCAGCGGCGGTCTATGGCGTGGACGCCTACGAGGTGGAAATTGAAGTCAACGCGGCTTCGGGAGCCCCGGCCATCGTGGTGGTCGGGTTGCCCGACACCGCCGTGAAAGAAAGCAAAGACCGCGTGACCACGGCGGTCGGCAACAGCGGCTACCGCTGGCCCAAGGGGCGCACCACCATCAACCTCGCCCCTGCCGACGTCAAAAAAGAAGGCCCCAGCTTTGACCTGCCCATCGCGCTGGCGATGATCGCCGCAGACGGGGTCAACTCTTGAAACTTGACGACTTGGACAATCTCCCTTCCCTCATCCTTACCTGCCTGGTGCATGACCCTGCCCCGGTGCGCTGACGCCAAACACGCCCGTCCCCGCCTGCTTCCGCAGAAGTTTCGCCGGGTGCAAATAAAAGTGGTGTAATGTGGAGACTTTGCATTCAGCGCCAACGGCGCGACCCCGGGGCACCGCCCCATGTACCCGGAAAACAGGAGCAGGCCTGAAGGGCCGCACCATCCAACCGTGCAAAGCAATAGTGCGGGCCTACAGCCCTCTTTCCTTCTTCGCGGTAAGTCCTTGGGCGTTGCCCAAGGCTGGTATAG
>CAIYQA010000489.1 GCA_903928175.1 uncultured Spartobacteria bacterium
CATCGGGCAGGGTGGCCTTTACGGCAAACGACGGGCCCGAATTGGCATTGGCCTCGGTGTGGAAGCGGATTGTCAGCTTCGGTTTGCTGGCGGCGGCGAGGAAAACGAAGGCGAGCAGGGGGGGAAGAAAACGAGAGAATCGCATGGCGGGCAATCTGCTCCTTGCAAATGCGATTTGCAACCCCGCGTTAAGTCGCTTAATAAATCCCTGTGCGCATGCCGTGTCATTCCCGGGTTTTGAGCCTTGCTCTCGGGCTCTCTTTTTTGCTGTTCGGGGGTTGCCAGAGCACGCGGAGCCTGGCCGGGCACGCCCTCGGCTGGATTCCTTGGATGCACGGCAGGGAGACAGCGGCGACTCTCGTCTGCGAAAAAACCGTGCGCACCCACGGCTTGGCGCTCACGCTGCGCCTGGACCCCGTCCCCGTAAAACTTTCCGAGACGCGGCGGGTCGAGGCGACGCTCGTGCTGAAAAACGTCTCCTCCCGGTTCATTCAACTGGAGTTTCCGACCACCCAGCGCTTCGACTTGCTCGTGCGCGACGCGGCGGGCAAAGAGGTCGTGCAATGGAGCGAAGACCGGGTGTTCGACGCCGAACCGGGATATGTCGGAATCAACCCGGGCGAGCATTTGGAATACAACGCCGCCTTTTCCACCCGCGACTTGCAGCCCGGCAAGCGCTACACCGTCACCGCCTTCTTCCCAAACCGCGAAGACCTGAAGGTGGAACTGCCGCTCGCACCGGAGAAATAGCTATCCAGCCCGCCGCCGCTCAAATTTCGCAAACGGCTTCGGGGCGGATTGGGCGGCCGGTTTTCCCGAGGGTCTTCCTGTTCTTGAGCCCACCGCCTTTTTGGCGAACGGCTTGCTTCCGGGGCGCGCGGCGGATTTGCCGCCGGGCCGGGCGGGGCGCACCGATTTTTCAGCGGAACCTTCCGCACGGCTGGCGCGCGGGGTGAAGGGAATCTCTTCGAGGCGGGGCCGGGCCGGGGTGCGCTTGAGGATGCTGCGCAACGCAGGCCGCGCCTTGCGGACGCGCCGTTCCGCGGGTTCGGCGGCCGATTTCGCGCCTTCGGCCAGCAGCGCGTCGATCTCTTTTTGCGTGAGCACGCGCCAGGAGCCGGGCGGCATGTTCTGCATTTGCAGCGGCCCGATGCGCACCCGCACCAGCCTCTTCACTTCGTAGCCGAGCGCGAAAAACATGAGGCGGATTTGCCGTTTCATCCCCTGCTTGAGCACCACTTTAAGCTTCGTGCTCCCGAGCTTGTGCACGGACTCCGCCTTGGCCCAGCCTTCTTCCAATGCGATGCCGTGCAGGAGTTTCGTGGCGAGCTCGAAATCGAATGCCCGGTCGAGCACCACCTCGTATTCCTTCTCCACCTTATAGCGGGGGTGGGTGAGCTTGAGCGAGAGTTCGCCGTCGTTGGTCAGGAGCAGAAGCCCCTCGCTTTCGCGGTCGAGCCGGCCCACGTGGAAGAGGCGTGGAAAGTTGGGCGGGAGCAGTTCAAAAATCGTCCGCCGCTCGTGGGTGTCCGAAGCCGTGCAAAGAAACCCTGGCGGCTTGTGCAGGAGCAGCGTGGTGGGCGCGGCGGTGTGCAGCACATGGCTGCCCACCTTCACTACGTCGTTCGGAGAGACCGTGGTGGCCAGGGTTTCGCACAAAACTCCGTTGATCGTCACCTGGCCGGTGCGGATCAATTCCTCACAACTCCGGCGGGAGCCGAGCCCCGCGGAAGCCAAAAATCGGTTCAATCGCATGGGACAAACGTCGGGCCTGTGGGTGCAAATGTCGAGTTCTGTTGCAGGGGAAATAGGTCCTATAAGTCGTATGGGTCCTATAAGACTTATGCCGGCGGAGCGAGGGACCTCCCGCCGCCGCTACAACAGTTTCGCGCTCAATTCCGCCAGCGGGCTGCGCTCGCCTTTCTGGAGGGCGATATGGGCGTGGATCGGCTGCCCGGCGAAGCGCCGCGCGGCGTGCACGAGCCCGTTGTTCTCGGGGCTCAGGTACGGCGCGTCGATCTGGCTCGGGTCGCCGATCAAGACCAGCTTGGAGCCTTCGCCCATGCGGGTGGCGATGGTCTTCAACTCGCTCAGGTTGATGTTCTGCACCTCGTCCACGATGAAGAACGCATTCGGTATGGAACGCCCGCGCAGGTAATAGAGCGGCTCGATCTCCAACAGGCCTTGCTCGATCAGGAAATCGTACGGTTTGCGCACGCTGCCGCCGTTGGGAGCGGCCTGGGATTTTCCGCCGCCCTGCTGCTGTTGCTGCGGCTTTTGCTGTTGGGGACGGCGCCGTTTCTCGTTGCCGTCGCGCTGGCCCGGGGTGAAAACGCGGTCGAGCGCGTCGTAGATCATCCGGGTCCAGGGGAAGAGCTTCTCCTCGATGCCGCCGGGCAGCGCGCCCAGGTCTTTGCCGATGCCGACGGTCGCGCGCGCGACGCAAATCTTGTGGTAATCCCCGGAGTCCAGGTGCATCAGCCCGGCGTTGACGCTCAGGAGCGTTTTGCCGGTGCCCGCGCGCGCGGCGGCGGTGACAATCTGGATTTCCGGATCGAGCAGCGCGTCGTAAAAGCAGGTCTGCTCCAGGTTGCGCGGGCGGATTTCCGTGCCGTGGCGACCGCCGTAGCTCTTGGGAATTTTCAACCGGCGCAGCGAGGAACCGCAAATCCGCGCGGGAATCGCATGGCCGACTCCGCCGCTGACGAGCACATACGAGGCGAAGCGATTGGCGGGAATCTGGTCGGGTTCGAGTTCGAGGGTTCCCTTGCTGGCAAAGCGTTGGAAGAGCGTTGGCTCGAGCATCAGTGTCGGAATGCTTTCCGAGAGCAGCGCGGTCTCCTCGCGGCTGGCGCTGATGCGGCGGTATTTTTCGGCGGTCAACCCGCAGACTTGCGCCTTCAGGCGCAGCGCGATGTCGTTGCTCACGAGCACGACCCGGCGGTTCTTTTCCTTGAGGGCTTCGCGCTGGCGCAGCGCCACGCACAGGATTTTGTTGTCGGTGAGGGAGCCCCCGCCGAAAGCCTCCTGCGCCGCTTCCTCGATGCGGTGCGCCTTCCTGCCCGTTGTGGCGCTCAGCCCCGTGATGAAGAGACTTCCCCCGCCGGGCGTCGGGATCGCCCGTTCCGGGTTCCCAATATAATCTGGGAACATCGTCGGGTTGAGCACCGTTTCCAGAAGGCGATGGAACTCCCGCGCATTCGCGCCGATCTCGCTGCGCTCCGTTTTTTTCTTGTCTGTCTCGGAGAGCACCTCCACCGGGATCACGACTTCGTGTTCGCCGAAGGCAAAAATGGCATTGGGGTCCTCAAGGATGACGCAGGTGTCTAAAATATAGCGGGTCTTGGACATGGAGCACGTGGGGCAAAAGATGAAACGAAAGGCCGTTGGGAAAAAACAGCCATTTTGCATCCAAGTCGAGCGCGAATCGCGCCCGGCCGCTTTCCAAACCCCCAAGTTCCTCCCCGCGAGCGACTTGGCCCGAAAAAAAGCGGCGCTGGATGGGGGCGAAACAGAAGAAGCCTCGCTCAACCCCTTGACAATCGGCAGGGGGGAGGCATTAACATGTTTCCGAGATCAATGAAACCCCGTTTCCATGTTGCGTTTTCGGCTGAGCCCTCGTCGCCCGCCTCCAAGGCGTGCCGGCAGCGGCTCCAGGGGGGGGCTATGACAGAAGCGCTCGTCCACTGGGGCGCGCGGGTTGTGGAAAAACTTGCGCGCCTGGGCAAATGCACCCTCTTTTTCGTCGAGTCCATCGGGTGCTGCCTGTCGCCTCCGCTCAAATGGGACCGGGTTCTGAAACAAATCTGGTTTATCGGATGGAAGTCGTTGCCGGTGATTTGTCTCACGGGGGCATTCACGGGAATGGTGCTGGCGTTGCAAGGCCACCCCACCCTGCGGCGGGTCGGCTCGGAGGCATTTCTGGGGCCGCTGGTCGCGCTCTCGCTCATCCGGGAACTCGGGCCGGTACTCGCGGCGCTCATGGTCACGGGCCGGGCCGGTTCCTCGATCACCGCGCAGATCGGCATCATGCGGATCAACGACCAGATCGACGCGATCGAACTGATGGGGCTCAACCCGATGCGCTACTTGGTGGCACCCAACCTGATCGCCTTCGTTGTCGCGATGCCCCTGCTCTCGGCGGTATTTGATGTGATCGCCATCTTCGGCGGCTACCTGCTGGGGGTGCGTGTGCTGGGGCTCAACGCGGGCGCCTATTTCGGGGAGATGAACAACTATGTCGTCGTCCACGACATCCTCAACGGCATTTATAAATCGATGTGCTTTGGCGCGCTGATCGCCTGGGTCTGTTGCTACAAGGGGTTCAACAGCCGGTTTGGAGCCGAGGGGGTCAGCGTCGCAACCACCCAGGCTGTAGTGAACGCCTCCGTGCTCATCCTGGTCTGGGATTATCTGCTCACCTCTTTGATATGATCTGCATTGAAAATTTACGCAAAGCGTTCGGAGGCCAGGAGGTGCTCCGCGACGTTTCGCTGCGGGTCAACACCGGGGAATTTGTGGCGCTGGTGGGAATGAGCGGCAGCGGCAAAAGCCTGCTCTTGCGCCATGTGGTGCGCTTGATCCGGCCCGATGGCGGACGCGTGCTCGTGGACGGGCGCGACATTGCCCGCATGCCCCGCGAGGAACTGGAAGCGATGCGCAGCCGCATCGGCTACGTGTTCCAAAGCGGCGCTCTCTTTGATTCGCTGACGGCGTTTGAAAACGTGGCGTTTCCGCTGCGCGAAAAGACGCGCCTGGGCGAGTCGGCCATTCGCAAAAAGGTGATGGAGGAGCTCGACCAGGTGGGCCTCGCGGACGCTGAACACAAGTTCCCCGCACAGCTCAGCGGCGGCATGCTCAAGCGGGTGGCCCTGGCGCGCACGCTCGTGCGCGACCCGGAAATTGTCCTCTTCGACGAACCGACCACGGGCCTGGACCCGATCGTCGTTAATTCCATTTTGCAACTCTTCGATTCCGTCCACAAACGCCGCAACCTGACCGGCATCCTGGTCTCCCACGAGATCCCGGAGATCTTCGGCATCGTCCAAAACATCGCAATGCTGCACGAGGGAAGGATCATCGCCGTGGAAACCCCGGAATCCATCCGTTGCTCGCCCCATCCGGTGGTCGATCAATTCGTCAATGGCAAAACCGAGGGGCCGATCGGCTCTCAAAATTAACTCTCATGAAAAACCAACGCTTTGAATTTTTTGTCGGCCTGTTCATGGCCCTGGGCATCCTCTGCCTCGCGTTCCTGAGCATCCGGATCGCGCGCAACGAACTTTTCGCCGCCAACGGGTATGAAGTGGAGGCGGTGTTCACCAATTGCAACGGGCTGCGCAACGGCTCGGCCATCATGATTGCGGGAGTCGAGATCGGGCGCGTGAAAGAGATCACGTTGCAGGATTACGAGGCCAGGGTGATCCTCAAGCTCCAGCCGGATGTGGCCTTGCAAAAGGACGCCATCGCCTCGATTCGCACCAAGGGGTTGATCGGCGAGAAATACATCGAGATCACCCCCGGCGCCGCCGATCAGATCATTCCGCATGGCGGGACGCTGCACGGCACGGAGCCGGCCATGGATTTGGAGGGGTTGATTTCCAAGTTTGTTCAGGGAAATTTATCCACCAATCCTGCACCGAATAAATAAGCCCGGAGCTTCCCCATGAAACAGATTGCCACCCTCGCCGCGCTTCTCATCGCCTTTGCCTGTGTCGTGCGCGCCGACACTCCCCTGGCAGAGGTGAAGACAACCACCGAAAAAGTCCTGCTCCTGCTCAAGGATTCCAAGCTGCAAGGCGAGGAGAAAAAGAGCGAGCGCCGCCAGCTCGTGCGCGCCGAAATGGAGAAGCGCTTTGCCTGGGAGGAAAGCGCCCGCGCCTGTCTTGGCCGGCACTGGATCAAGCGAACGCCCGCCGAGAAAGCCGAATTCGTGAAAATCTTCAGCGAATTTCTCAAAGACACCTACTCGGACAAAGTCGCCACCTATTACGGCGACCTCGACAAAGTCGATTACCAGGGGGAAAAGATCCAGGCCGATTACGCCTCCGTCAAACTCGTGCTCAAGACCAAGGCGAAGATCGATCATCCCTTGGAATACCGGATGGAAAAAACCAGCAACGATTGGAAGGTGTACGATGTGGTGATCGAAGGCGTCAGCATGGTCAAGAACTACCGCGATCAGTTCGATGCGATCATCGCCAAATCCTCCTATGACGGGCTCATCAAGGAGATCAAGGCCAAGCAGCCGAATCCGTAGCCTCTTGAAGACCCCAACCGCCATCTTCCTGCTCCTTTTTTCGTGCGCCGCCTTTGCGGCCCAGGAGGCGGAGCCGGCCGCTCAGGAAAAGGAGTTTCACGACCCGTTTGCAACGGAAGACGCGCAGGAGCAGCCCCATGTTTCCGATCCCTTGGAACGGATGAACCGCACCTTCTTCCACTTCAACGAGAAATTCTATCACTGGGTCCTGCGGCCCGTTTCCAAAGGCTACGGGACGCTTGCTCCGAAGCCGGTCCGCGAATCGCTCGAACGCTTCTTTGCGAATGTGAAATTCCCCATCCGCCTGGTGAACAATGTGCTGGAAGGACGCTTGAAAAGCGCCGGAATCGAGACGACCCGTTTTGTGGTGAACACCACGGTGGGCGTGGCCGGGCTCTTTGATCCCGCCGCCCGGTGGAATCTCCAAACGCAGCCTGCGGATTTCGATCAGACGCTGGCCATTTATCGTGTTCCCACGGGCATCTATCTGAATTGGCCGATCTTCGGCCCCTCCAGCGTCCGGGGGACCGTGGGGCGGGCGGGGGACGTGGCGCTCAGCCCAACCACTTATCTCCCCCTCCGGTGGGATTTGGGCGTGCAGGGAGTCGAAAAAACCAACCTGACCTCGTTGCATAGCGACGAATACGATGCCCTCGAGGAAGCGACACTCGATCCGTATGTCGCCCTGCGCTCCGCCTATTTCGCGAACCGCGCGAATGCCGCAAAGCAATAGTGGAGATCACGCTTTCTCGCCGACAAAAATGACGATGATGTCGTTCACGTTCGTCATGCTCACAAACTGAATCGAATCGTCCAGGCTGTCGAAGAAAATTTCCGCGTCGTGCTTGTCCAGGTAGTGCCTGGCGTTCAATGTCGCGCGCGCCACGGTATTGCCATCGGCAATCGCGCCCGACTTGCCCTCGCCGTCCACCCCGTCGGAGTCGCATCCTGCGACCACGATGTTTTTGCGCCCTGCAATTTCTATGGCAGAGCTCAGGACAAACTCGCGCGTGGGCCCGAAACCGTCCCGGTCTTCCCAGTTGAAAGTCACAATCATCTCGCCGCCGACAATCAGGCAGACAGGGGCTTTCACCGGGTTCCGGGAATCTTGAATTTCCTTGGCGATGCCCATGTACGCTTTGGCGATGATCTTGGCCTCCCCGGTGTTCTGGCTGGTCAGGATGATCGTATGGAAGCCCGCTTTCTCGGCGACGGCCTTCGCCGCATTTAGCGCACCCAGGTTGTTTCCGATCAAGTAATTGTGCACGTTCTGCGGCACCTCACGCGGGGGCTCCAGATCAGGATTTTCCAGCCCGCGTTGCATGTGCTCCTGTATGGATTTGGGGGTTTCCTCCCAAATCCCGTATTGCTTCAAGAGGCGAATCGCGTCCTCGAAAGTCGTCGCATCCTTGTAGGTCGGGCCGGAGGCGATGACGCTGAGATCGTCGCCCACCACGTCCGAAAGGATCAGCGAAACCAGCGTGGCCCCTTTTGCGGCAACGCGTTTGCCGAATTTGCCGCCCTTCACCTCGGAGCAGTGTTTGCGAATCGTGTTGATGTCCTGGATGTTCGCGCCGCACTTCATGAGCAATTGATTGAGCAGGAATTTGTCCTCAATGCTGACAGTTTTGGGGGCGCACGAGAAAAGCGCTGAACCGCCGCCGGAAATCATAAAAAACACCAGGACGCGCTCGTCGGCGCCAATCGCGTCAATCATATCCAAAATTTCCCGGGAATATTCGGCATTTTCCTTGCGCGGTTCGGGATGATACGCGCGCTTTACCGGAATTGTTTTTACGTCCGCAATGCAAATTTCCTCGCCGAGCTTGGTGATCGCCAACCCCCCATCGGGCTTCAAAATATCCTCAAACGCCTGGCACATCGGGGTCGCTGCCTTGCCGGCACCGAAGAGGAGGATGCGATCGTAGTTCTTGAGCGGGTATGTGTCGCCACGCACGGTGAGGGTGTCCCCCTCCACGCGCACACTGTCCTTGATGGACTGGCGGGGATCAGCCGCGTTCACTCCGGTCAAAATCATTTCCCTGGACAAGGCCCTATATTTCGTTTCCATAAATTCGGGGGGTTGGATGTTGCGCAATATCCCAAGGCAAATCCCATTTGCAGGTTGAGCTTGGGGAGGGGAACAGGGATGAGCGCCTCAATGGTGCTTTTGGCGATGTCCGCGATCAAGCAAAATGTCGGGTTTTCCCCTTTGGCGGGCGTGATTAAAAGTGGTGTAATGTGGAGACTTTGCATTCAGCGCCAACGGCGCGACCCCATACCAGCATGGGGGGCACCGCCCCATGTACCCGGAAAACAGGAGCAGGCCTGAAGGGCCGCACCATCCAACCGTGCAAAGCAATAGTGCGGGCCTACAGCCCTCTTTCCTTCTTCGCGGTAAGTCCTTGGGCGTTGCCCAAGGCTGGTATAG
>CAIYQA010000490.1 GCA_903928175.1 uncultured Spartobacteria bacterium
AGATGTCGCCGTCGCTCAGCGCGCAGGCGCGGGCCGGGGGGCAGCGGGTTATCGGGCGGCCCAGCATGGCGGCCATGGCGGCGTAGGCGGCGGGCGTGCTCTCCGAGAATACGCTCAGCATGGTGGTCTCCCCTCACAGGATCTGATACGAGGTTGCTTACTGCCGTATGCGCGCCAACGTAGCTCCGAAAGTTGTCTCCCCTGTGCCAGGCTGGCAGAAGCTATCCAGCTTGGCGAGGAGCGGAAAATTCGACACGAACATTCGGTCCCAGTCGGTGCCGCAGTGGGCGAGGTATTGACCTACCGCGCAGTTGCTGGTGTCGATCCACTTGTAGGACTGCTGCGGGTCCTTGGTCGCAAGCCACGCGGCGAAGCCCGCGAGGCTCGGCTTGGTGTCGGGCGCGGCCTCTCCCTGGCGCTTGGTCTCGACGAACATCAGCTTGCTTCTTGGTTGGTAAGCAGGGTGCGGGCGCGCTTGAGCGCGGCGCCGTAGGTCCAGTCGTGCCGGCCCTCGCCGTGCACGACGTCATGGGCCTGCATCGGGGTGAGGCCGAGGTCAGGGCCTATGCTGGAGAAGCTGACCTCGTAGCTGCGCCCAAGGTCGCGGTAGAATTGGCCATAGGCGCACTCCCTGGAAATGTAGAGGTCGTACCACTCGCTGGGGTCCTTGGTCTCGAGCCACGCCACGAAGCCCGCGAGGCTGGGGGTGCCGACCTTGGCCTCGCCCGGGCTCTTGTCGTCTGCGTACATGGGGTGTCCCTCCGTGTTGCGCGCCGCCTAGGTTAGCGCCGGGCGCGGGCGCGGTAAAGCAAAATGTTAAGCTGTGTCCTCGTCGTCCTCGTAGCCGGCACAGAGCACGTCGACGAAGGCCGACGCCGCGTTCTTCCAGTTGTCGTCCAGCATCTCGACGCGGATTACCTCGTTGGCGCGCCGGCCGCGGTCGTCGTGGGTGCACTCCCAGTAGGCCGCCGCCAGCTTGAGATGGTAGACCATGAGCGCGGTGGCATGGTCCTCGTCCTCGCAGGTCAGGTTGATGTCGACGCGCATGTCATGTCCTCCCGGAGCACTGGGGGCAGGTCGCGGTGCGGGTGGTGCGGTGGATGCGCCAGCCCGACGCGCGGGCGCGGCGCAGGCACTCGCCGGGGGTGCTGCCGGCGAACTGCGCCGAGACATCGCACGCCCACAAGGAGGGCGGTTGGTCGCAGTAGAGCAGCAACTGGTGCTGCTCCACGTAGCGGGGTGGGTGGGGCTTGGATGGAGCGATCATGACGCGTCTAAATCTTTGATGAAGCGAGCCGACCTGTCATGTGCAGAGAGAATGGTTTTTGCTTGGTCGATGGCGAGGTGATAAGAGCACCAGCAGATACCGACAGAGTGATCGCAACTTGCGTCATCCTTGAACTGATCGAGTTCCACAACACAGTCGCGCAACGCAGATACCAACTTAGCGTTGTCTGCGGCGAGGGCTTGAGCCTCGCTCTGCTGGGGGTTGCGGTGCGCGGGATGAGAGTGAGGGCCCTTGGTCATCTCACGGCTCCTCCGTCGGCTCCCACTCGCCGACCGCGAGCGGGTGACGGCAGCCCTGGGTGCAGAGCGCGCCGCAGATGGTGCAGTCGCCGCTGGGGTAGCGCGGGTGCCGGTGGACACGGCCCGCGTAGCTTAGTTCGCAGGGAGGGGGCGGTGTGCCCGCCTCCTCGATCGGGTCGCGGAAGAAGTTGTAGTTGGTCATGGCTTGGTCTCCCCTATTCGCTCGAGTTCGCAAAGGCAGCCAAAGGATTTGTCGGCACGCGGTCCCAACGAGGGCTTCTCTATAGGAGGCTCCGGTTAGCCTTAGTCTGTCCTCTGTTTCCTCTGCCCTTGCGACAGATCGTGCATAGCGCAGATTAAGGGGAATGTAAAGCCCCCCGGCGCGCTTATTTTGGGGATTGGGTGCGGTGCTCACGGGGCGCGGTCCTTGGTCATGCTAGCCCTCGCCGTAAGCGCCGAACGAGATGCCGGATCCTCGTACCAGATCATAGGCTGCAGTCATATCGGGACTCTCTCGGTCACCCCAACCGTAAGCAAAGGAGCCTGTTAGCTTGAAACCGCGGCAATATCCAGGGCCATCGCCGGCCTCATAGACGTAAAGGCCATCCCAGCAGCGCCCTTGGCCTGACTTTACGGTTGCATGGTGGAACTTGCCGCTCGCGATCAGCGCACGCAATTCATCCACGGTCATGGCTTGGTCTCCCCTTTGCCGATGACCCACGCATAGCGCGGATTAAGGGGAATGTAAAGCCCCCCGGCGGGTTTATCTTGGGTATCGCGTAAGTGGTTGATAGTTAAGGAGTATCTTTGGCGTGATTCGCCGCGCGGTCGCCATAGCGCTCCGCCATGAAGGCGATGTCGTACTCATACCACGTGCTGGTTTGCGGCGCCCAGCGCCAGAGGTGGACGCTGCCGGGAAATAGCCGATCGCGGGCCGCGTGGCGCAGCGCCCCGCGCATGGTGAAGAACTCGCGCGTTGGCGTCCAGCTGTCCATGGCCGTGACGCACCAGCGGCGGAGCTTCATCTGGTCTCCTCGAACCATGCGGCGATGTCGGCCTTCATCTCGGCGCAGACGCCGGGGTCGTCGAGCGCGGCCGACATCCACGAGCCCAGCCGCTCGTTGGC
>CAIYQA010000491.1 GCA_903928175.1 uncultured Spartobacteria bacterium
TCTCTGGGAGGGGGATTTTCTTTGTCTGTCTGCATCCCAAGCTTTGCAATAGATTTGTTTTACATTGTACAGACAATTCTTCAGCGCGCTGCTTTTTCCCGGCACAACTTGTGGGTAATTGAACTTGGCGCACCGCTTACCCTGGCATCGTAAGGCCGTTTTTTTGACGCTGCACCGTCACCGATGAGCCCAACGCAGTTGCCAAAGCCTTTCCTGGAAAATGAACCCGGGGACAGGGAATAAAGGGATCCTCGAAAAAATGAGGGCAATGCCCTGAATGCGATTCGTGATCCGGAGTGCGCAGGTGATCGGGTGAGGATAGCTGTTGGCCAGGGTTACAGGAAACGGGATGCAACCTCGCCATCGCACCTTGATCCCAAGCTCTTCGATGGAGCGCCGCAATTCGCGCACGATCACCGCCGGTCGCATTCCATTTCGAAGCGTGCGAAGATGCGACGGTGGCAGGAAACGAAAGCACCGATGGAGAGGCTTCCACCGATGCCATACGTTGGGCCTGGCGCGGACCTGGGTCTCGCGCCGAATGACTGCCTGCGCCTAAGATTAGGGGGTTGCTGTCGCAGCAGGCGACGGAGCGAGGGTCGGAGCGGGCACTGCCGGTGTCATGGCCGGCGCCTCGGGGGTCGGCAGCGGAGGGGTTGTCATGGCTGAAGCCCCGGGAGTTGCAGTCGGCAGCGGAGGAGTCGTCATGGCTGAAACCTCGGGAGTTGCAGTCGGCAGCGGAGGAGTCATGACAGGCGTTGTCGGAGTTGCCGTCGGCAACGGGGGAACCGGCGTCGGACTTGCTACAATATCGGGTGTGGGTGAAGGGGCCACTTTTGCGAGTTCTGGTGATTTGGAACACGCAGAAACGGAAACCAATAGTGCTGCAATGAAATATTTTTTCATAATGTTCGCTCTCATTGTTGGATTCCGGGTTTTTTTGTCAAGAGACATTCCGGTTTTGATCCCGGCGACTCACAACGGGGAAGTGCCCACTTTGATTGCAGGGGAAAAGACGCCTGCGGCGTGGATTTTCACCACCCATTTAGCAGACCCTCAGGACGCGGCTGCGATCGGGCATCGGCAAAATCACCTGGCTCGGGCCGTCATCCGCACAGATTTCCCACGCGGGTGGTGCCGGGGAAAATAGCACTCTCGGCGAAGGTGAACTCCTTCGTGACCCCCACGGGGATATCGGCCGGAACGGGGTTTCCTGTGGAGCCATTCCGGTCCTGGGCCTGGACGTTGATGAACCCTGCAAAAAGGAGGACGCTGCAAAGCATCCCATTTCTGATTTTTATTGGGAAGGAAAGGGATGGTCGGTACATATTCGGGAGCCCGTTCTCGCGAGTTTTAATATATTCGCAACCTGCGCGTCATCCCAAACGCAGTCAGGGGATTTTTAGGACCTGCCTGTAGCCGGTCCCCTCATCCCAAGCGCCGGAACAGCCTGCGAAGCGGGTTCTTCTTTAATTTATCCACTTCCGCGCGCAAGCTTTCTGCCTTTGTCTTGAGCTTGGCCTTTTGTGCTTTCAGCGACGCGTTCTCGTGTTCCAATCGCGCAATGCTTTCCTGGTCCGAAGAGGAAATTCCCGAATCCAATGTGCGCATCTGGAACGGTTCGCTGTAAGAGCACACCCGGCATTTGGGCACAAAGCACGCGTCGCACCAGGCGATCCATCCCTCGGCGCTATAATGTTCGTCGAAGATGCCCGCCAATTGATACCCTTGTTGGGCCATCCAATGGATGATCTCGTGCGGGGCCGCCTGGCCATTATAAAGATCGGCAAAAATCATCTCCACAATGACAAGAGGCAAGCTGGCGGCGAGGGTTTTTTCCGCTCCCTTGAGCACTTCCAGGTCGTGTCCCTGGGTGTCGATTTTTAGAAGGCCGATTTGGTCAAGCTGACCTCTTTGGCCGAGGAAGTCGTCGAGGCGAATCCGCTGCACCGTTTCCGTATGCACGGCTCCCTTGGGGGTGCCTGCGTAGGGCAGGACGGAGCCGGTTGCGGACTGGCTGTCGCAGAAGAAGGTCACCTCGCCGGGCTCGCTCCCGACCGCCAGGCGTTCCAACGTGACACCCTCCATGCCTTTGGTTTTTTGATCAACGATCTCAGCGTTTGCGGGATTCGGCTCAAAGAGGATGGCCCGCGAATAAAGGTTTTTCTGGAGAAGATTTGCGCTGAAATCGCCGTGATAAGCCCCCACATCGAGCAAAAGCGGAGATTCATCCAACCGCGAAAAGCCACGGACCTGGGCCTCCAGCCACCGCGAGAACGACTCGCCATACTGCGGGGAGAACAGAACCGGCACTTTCTCTTCAAAATGGCAGCGCAGTCTATAAGCTTCGATGCGCTTCACCAAATCCGCTTCGACTTTTGCGAAGAGCGCATCACTGAGAAAGACCAGATTGCCCCAATCGTTCTCATGAAATGCGACGGGGTTGAGGACCACGCTTTCGCCGGGGGAACAGTGGCGGCGCTTGAAGGCGATCACGTGCTGATAGCCCAGCTTTTTTGCCTCTGCGATGAGCGCGCCAGCAAACGAGAGTTCCCATTCCTTGTAGAGGCTGGGGCAGACAAACTCGCAAACGATGACTTCCGGCCGCAGTTCTCCAAGCCCCTGCAACACCTTCAGATCATTCCCCTCGGTGTCGATCTTAAGAATCCCCACAGCCGGCGCAATCTCGCCCCTTTCGAGCATCCCGCCAAGGCAGCGGCACTCCACGGGGATCGATTTCGAGTGGCTGAAAAACTGGTGCGTCGCGATTTTGTTCAGCGAATGGAAATAATTGAGCACGTTGCCGTTTTCATCGCAGGCGATGTTGAACGTGGCAGGGTGATCATGGTTGTCCACCGCGTAGGTGAACACTTTTGATGACGTGCCTGCCACAAGCTGGCTCAGGGGCTCCAGGTGCATGGGCAGCGGTTCAAAAATCGCCCCTGTAAATCCCTCGTCGATAAAAGCCTTGGCGAATTCGCCTTTCTCGGCCCCCACATCAATGAAGGTCTTCGCGCTCAGGGCAGGACCCAGGAAACGGAGAAAATCGATGTCCGTATCTTGCTTGTAAGCGGATTCCTGCACTTGAGTCGTGGGGTCGGAGTTATTCATGATACGTGGTTATTTTGATCGGGAATCCGTTGTTTAAATAACAATCAGAACCGGGGAGACGGGCAGTGTCCAGTTTTTTACGAGGGGAGCATCGCCCGGGAGGGATCAAGGCGCGCGGGTTAAGAATGCGTTGCAACGAAATTCCAGCGCATTTTGGCGCATCTCCTGCCCGTTTTTCCGATTTACCCCAGCCTCTTAATACGCGCTGTAATTGTATTTATTCGAGCTCCAAACCCCGTTCACCAAAGACCAGAGTTGGACATAGACGGGCCGACCGTCGGTGGGAAGCTTGAGGGTTTTGGTGAGATTGGTCTTCTCATCCCCGGCGTAGATGTCGTAAGCGCCCGGTGCGCTGCCCACCCATAGGGCGTATTCGCTGACGCCGGTGCCCGCGCTCCAGTTGAAGGTCGTGGATGCGGAAGTCAATGCGCTCCCGGCAACGGGGGTGGTCATGGTCGCCCGGGTATCCGGGGCGGTGTAGGTGTAGCTATTGAATTGCCATTCTCCACCAATGAGCGACCAGAGGCGGAGATAAATGGTCCGCCCGTCTGCGGGCAGCGACATGGTTTTGGAGAGGGTATTCTCAACGCCCGCGTAAATGTCATAGGCATCGGGGCTGCTGCCGATCCAGAGGGCGTATTGGGTGACGCCAACGCCAGCGCTCCAACTGAAGGTGGTGGATGCGGAAATAAGGCTGCTGCCAATCACTGGGCTGGTCATTTGCGCCTTGACGGAAGCCGGGGTGGCGACCGAGGCGGCAGTGTAAGCGTATTTGACGGGTTGCCAGGTACCGTTCATCAACGACCAGAGCTGGACATAAATCGGGCGGCCATCCGTGGGCAGCGTCAATGTCTTGGAGTTGCTGGTATTTTCGTCCCCGGCATACAGATCGTAAGCGCCCGGGGCGCTGCCCACCCAGAGGGCGTAACGGCTGACGCCGGTGCCCGCAGTCCAATTGAAGGTGGTGGACGCGGCGACAAGGGTGCTGCCGCTGACAGGGGTGGTCATCGTGGCCCGGGTGTCCAGAGCGGTGTAGCTGTAGGTATTGTATTGCCAAACCCCGCCGATCAACGACCAGAGGCGGACATAGATGGTCCGTCCGTCGGTGGGAAGGGTCATTGCTTGGGTCAGATTGGTTACCTCATCCGCCGACCAGAGATCGTTTCCGCCCGGGGTGCTACCCACCCAGAGGGCGTATCTGCTCACGCCTGTTCCGGTGCTCCAACTCAAGGTGGTCGCCGCAGCGGAAAGGGTGCTGCCATTGACCTGACTGGTTATTTGCGCCTTCAAAGAAGCCGGAGCCAAGGGGGAATAGGCGGTGTAAACATATTTAACGGGTTGCCAGGAGCCGTTCATCAAGGACCAGAGCTGCACATAAAGGGGCCGCCCGTCGGTGGGAAGAGTCACTGTCCTGGACAGGTTGGTTTTCTCATCCGCTGCATAGAGATCATAAGCGCCGGGAGTGCTGCCGATCCAGAGGGCGTATCCGCTCACGCCGGTGCCCGCAGTCCAGTTGAAAGTGGTGGACGCGGCGGCAAGGGTGCTGCCGCTGACGGGGGTGGTCATCGTGGCCCGGGTGTCCAAGGCGGTGAAGTTGTAGTTGCTGTATTGCCATTGCCCACCGATGAGGGACCAGAGGCGGACATAGATGGCCCGCCCGTCAGTGGGAAGGGTAACAAGCTGGCTCAGGTTGGTTTTTTCGTCTCCAGCAAAGAGGTCATAAGCTCCCGGGGCGCTGCCCACCCAAAGGGCGTATTCGCTGACCCCGCTGCCCGCGCTCCAACTGAAGGTGGTCGCCGCAGAGGAAAGCGTGCTGCCATTGGCATGACTGGTGATTTGCGCGCTTTGCAGGGTGGTGCAGGTGGAGGCCGTGTAAACCGTCTTGGACGGCTGCCAGGTGCCGTTCATCAGCGACCAGAGCTGGACATAAATGGGTCTGCCGTCGGTGGGAAGCGCAAGCGTCTTGGTCAGATTCGTTTTCTCATCGCCGGAATAGAGATCGTACCCGCCCGGGGTGCTGCCGACCCAAAGGGCATACTCAGTTACACCGCTGCCCGCACTCCAGTTAAAGGTGGTCGAGGAGGAGGGCAGAATGCTGCCGTTGGCGGGACTGGTCATCACCGCCCGGGTGTCCGTTGTGGTGTAGCTGTAGGTGTTGGATTGCTTCCATTCTCCGCTGATCAAAGACCAAAGCTGCACATAGATGGTGCGTCCGTCTGTGGGAAGGGTGAGCGTTTTGGAGAGATCAGTTTTTTCGTCTCCGGCATAGATGTCGTGGGCACCCGGAGTGCTGCCGACCCAGAGGGCGTATCCGCTGACGCCGATGCCCCCACTCCAGCTAAAGGTGGTTGTCGCGCCGGAAAGGGCGCTGCCGTTGACCTGGCTGGTTATTTGCGCCTTGATCGAAGCTGGAACGGGGCCCGCCTGAGTTGTATAAACATAGGAGGAATACAGCCAAGTGCCGTTGAACAACGACCAGAGGCGCACATAAACCTTACTCCCATCGGTGGGAAGCGTGATATCCTGGGAAAGATTGGCGCCCACATTCTGGGCGTAGAGATCATGGGAATCGGGGGTGCTGCCGACCCAGAGGGCGTATTGGCTGATGCCGCTCCCTGCGTCCCAGTTGAAGGTGGTTACCGCAGAGGAAAGGGTGCTGTTGTTATCGGGGGAGGTCATTTGCGCCCTGAAATCCGGGGCCGTGAACACGTAGTAGTTGGCTGTGCCCCCGGCGGTCCGTGTGGACCAGAGTGAAACGTAAATAGTCCGGCCGTCCGCAGGCAGCGTAACGGTATCGGTCAATTTCGTTCCCTCATTATTGCCCGCATAGATATCGTAGGAATTCGGGGTGCTGCCGATCCAGAGGGCATACCCGGTGTTGCCGGTCCCGGCATTCCATTTGAAGGTGGTGAGCGCGGAGGAAAGCGAACTGTTGTTGGCGGGGTAGGTCATTTGCGCATTGACCGCAGTTCCTGTCGAGAAGGCGTTGTAAACGTAAGTGGCGTATTGCCAGGCGCCATTGAGCAATGACCCCAAGTTCACGTAAAGGGGACGGCCGTCTGTGGGAAGCGTGACGGTTTGGGAAAGGTTCGTGTCCTCGTTCTGGGCATAGAGATCGGAGGCGCCGGGAGTGCTGCCAATGGAGAGGGAGTATTGGCTGACGCCGATGCCTGCGCTCCAGTTGAAGGTGGTGTCCGCAGCGGTAAGGGTGCTGCCGTTGGCAGGCGAGATCATCCTGGTGGAACCCGTCTGAATACTGCTTGCGACCTTGCGAATGGTGCAATTGCCTGTATCTGCAACATACAAATTGCCACTCAAATCCGCCGATATCCCGTTGGGGAAATAAAATCCTGCATCACTGCCTGTGCCGTCCGCACTGCCATAGGCTCCGCTGGGATCTCCAGCAAGAGTGGTCACCACCCCGGCGGGGGTGACCATGCGGATCGTGCTGCAGTCGGTCACATACACATTGCCGTCCCAATCGACCGTGAGCCCCATCGGAGCAAAAAACTCCGCAAGGTTGCCTGTGCCGTCCACGGTGCCGGCGACTCCGGGATTTCCTGCCAGCGTCGTCACCACCCCGGCGGGCGTGATCTTGCGGATCGTGAAATTGTAAGAATCCGCGACGTAAATATTGCCGCTCCCGTCCAGAGCCACCCCAGTGGGATAATTAAATTGCGCAGCGGCTCCCACGCCGTCCGCGCTGCCTTTCACACCAGCGGTTCCGGCAAAGGTCGTGGTCAACCCCTCGGGTGTGATCTTGCGAATGGTGTTGTTGCCTGAATCCGCGACATAAACATTCCCGCTCCCATCCACCGCCAAACTTGAGGGATGGTCAAATTGCGCTGCAGCACCCAAGCCGTCGGCGCTGCCCGGGATGGCCCAAACATTCCAAGCGACAATAGTGTTGTTCGAAATTAAGGGAGTGAGTCCAACGCTTCCAGCAAGGGTCGTCACGACCCCGCCAAACGATATTTTGCGGATGATATCGTAGCCTGTATCTGCAACATAAATGTTGCCGCGCGCATCGACTGCTACTCCATTGGGATTATTAAATGAGGGTTGAGTATCGATTGATGACGCGCCGGGAATATTGCCTGTTTTTCCAGGAATTCCCGCATAAGTTGATACCACCCCTTGAGAGGTGATCTTGCGGATGACGTTGTTGGCTGAATCCGCCACAAAAAGGTTTCCCCCCCGATCCACCACCACTCCATTGGGGTAATTAAACAGTGCGGAACTGCCCGTGCCATCCGAGCTGCCCGTAGTGCCAGCGCTTCCGGCCAGGGTTGTCACACTCGGCCCGGTGGAAATGTCGTAGGATTGAGTAACGAGGGTTGTCGTCTTCGCATTCACCGATACCATTCGGAGGCTGGGAGCAGGGTACCCACTCACGGTGCTAAATGCGACGAAGTGAAGCCCAACCGCAAGCCCCGATACAGTTGCCCCGCTGCTTTGCCAGGCTCCCCCATCCACCTGCCACTGCGCTCCCGCATTCACTGCCGCCTTGGGGGAGATGGTGATTTCCAATGAACCCGTCCCTCCACTGTTCACGCCACCGCTCCCGCTTTGGGAAATTTTCCGGATGCGGTTGTTGCCGGAATCCGCGGCATACATATTGCCGCCGCCATCCACCGCAATGCCATTGAGATTATTGAACCGAGCCACATCGCCTGTGCCGTTCACGCTGCCAAAACTGTCATCCGTGGCTCCGGCCAGAGTGGTCACCACACCGCCCGAGGTAATTTTGCGGATCAGGTTGTTATCCGAGACATAGATATTGCCCGCTCCATCCACCGAGACCCCGTTGGGGTAAAAGAATTCCGCTGCGTTCCCCGCCCCGTCCACGCTGCCTTGGAAACCGGCGCTTCCAGCCAGGGTGGTCACCGTCCCGAACGGCGTGATCTTGCGAATGGTGAAGTTGTAGGTGTCGGCAACATAAACGTAGCCGCGTCCATCCACCGCAATGCCGGTGGCATTAAAGAACTGCGCAGCGGCCCCCGCCCCATCCGCACTGCCTTGAACCCCGGCGGTTCCCGCGAAAGTCGTCACCACCCCGGCGGGCGTGATTTTCCGGATCGTGCTCGCATCGGCGACATAGACGTTCCCGGTCCGATCCACCGCTATCCCGGTGGGTTGGAAAAACCGCGCAGCGACCCCTGTGCCATCCACGCTGCCCTGGAGGCCGGCAGTTCCGGCAAAGGTCGTCACCGCTCCGGCGGGCGTGATTTTGCGGATGGTGTAGTTGCCGGTATCCGCCACATAGACATTGCCGGTCCGATCCACCGCTACCCCGTTCGGCTGAGTAAACAGCGCTGCGGCCCCCAGGCCATCCGTGCTGCCTTGGGTTCCATCAGTTCCCGCCAAGAGCAACACCGTGCCATCGGGCTGGACCTTGCGAATGGTGTTGTTGACGGTATCCGCAACATAAACATACCCGTTTCCATCCACCGCCACTCCATTGGGGTTATTCAACTGTGCCGCGCTGCCCGTGAGGGTGATGACATTTTGCTGCGAGGAAGTCAGGTCATCATAGTTTTCCGTAACGGCTGTCGTCCCGCCCGCCTGCACGGTGACCAGCCGATTGGTCGGTTTTGGCGAACCGCTGATGGTGCTAAATGCGATCGTGTGAACGCCGGCGGCAAGCCCCGAAACCGTTGCCGCGCTAATCTGCAAACTTCCGCCATCCACCTGCCAACGCGCTCCCGCACTCACGGCTGCATTGGTGCTGCTGAGGGTCACCATCAAGGAACCCGATACCCCGCCGCTGGTGCTGTAACTGATTTTGCGAATGATGCTGTTGTAAGTATCGGCGACATAAAGGTTCCCGCTCCCGTCCACCGTCACGCCGTTGGGCTGAAAGAAGCGCGCGGCGGTGCCGATGCCGTCCACGCTGCCAAAGGCGCCAGCAAGATCCCCGGCGAGGGTGGTCACCACTCCGGCGGGCGTGACCTTGCGAATGGTGTTGTTGTCCGCAACATAAACAATGCCATTCCCATCCACCGAGAGCCCATTGGGGTTATTAAACCGCGCAGCGCCGCTCGTGCCGTCCAGATTCCCCTGGGTGCCAGCGGTTCCGGCGAGCGTCGTCACCACCCCGGCGGGCGTGATCTTGCGGATGGTGAAGTTCCAAGTATCCGCGACATAAACATTGCCGCTCCGGTCCACGACTACACCGCCAGGCCCGTAAAACCGCGCGGCGGCGCCCGTGGCATCCGTGCTTCCAGAAGCGCCAGCGAGGTCGCCAGCGAAGGTGGTCACCACCCCGGCGGGCGTGATCTTCCGGATGGCAGAATCGTCGGCGACATAAACATTGCCAGCCCCGTCCACCGCGACCCCATTGAGGGCATAAAACCGCGCGGCTCCACCCACGCCATCCGCTCTGCCTTGAGAGCCAGCGGTTCCCGCAAGCGTCGTCACCACTCCATCCGGCGTGACCTTCCGGATCGTGAAGTTGTAAGTATCGGCGACATAAATATTTCCCGTCCGATCCACCGCCACCCCGCTGGGGCTGAAAAAGAGAGCTGCGGTGCCTGTGCCATCGGCGCTGCCCGCGATCCCGGCGCTGCCGGCAAGAGTGGTAACCGCGCCGTCCGGCGTGATCTTGCGGATCGTGTTGTTGGCGGTATCTGCAACGTAAACATTGCCGCTGCGATCCACGGCCACGCTCTTGGGCAGATCAAACCAAGCGACGCTGCCCGCGCCATCCGCGCTCCCGATCATCTTCGGATTTCCCGCGAGGGTCGTCACCGTCTGCGCCTGGGAAATCGAACTCCAGCAGGCGAGGAATGCAACCAACGCCATAGCCAAAAAGCTCCAGCACCTCATACCGCCGCCTTTCGGCTTCAATACTTTGCTGCATTCCAATTCAATGAGGGGGGAGTGGATGTTCATTACTTTAGGTAAATTCGGACACATCCCACATCATGGGCGAAAAAGAGTCAAGAAAAAGGCTGAGAAATGTCGGGTGTTTCGGCCCCAACAAAGCGCGAGATTACAGCCCGCAGGCAGGCAGTAACATGCAGGATTCTTCAGGGTGCCAAAACCGGGCGATCTTTACGTTCCTGGCCATCAAGCCGGTACTAGGGAAGGTGTTACTTAATGTGGGCGCAAAATCTTATTTAAAAACGCAAACACCCCTTGCGCGCGGAACTCCTTCTGTTTAGCTCTCGAAGAGAAAGTTTATGCGATTCCCACCCAAAAACTCTGCCATGTTCACCTCTCGCGTTCTCCTCATCCTCTCGCTGCTTTGCTCGCTCGCCTCCGCCGCACCTCAAGCCAAGCTCACCTACGAATGGGTGGACGGCGTGGAGTGCTTCGACCTGCAGGCGCAGTGTCCGGAAGGCAGCCGTTCTCCGCCTACCTGGCGCGCCCGATCAATCCCCCGCCAGATCTTTCCCATTGATTGTTGGTAAATTTCGAACAAAGCTGCCCCCCATTCCCATGGCCCTATCCCCCGTTTTCCGTTCCGATAACGATCTTTACCATGCCGACTCCTGCGAGCCGCTGAAAGAGGCGGCCAAACGCGGCGAAGTGCGCATCGCCGCCCTGGGGCGGGGGAGCTACCCCGGGGACCGCCTTCCCGCCCATGAAATAAAGGAAGTGAGCCTCACTGGCTATTGGGATGCAGACCACGACCAAAGCTGGGGATTGGGCTGGCACCGCAACGAGGGGGTTGAGTTTTCGTTCGTCGAAGCCGGGCGTATCCCTTTTGAAGTGGGGGGCAAAGCTTATCTTCTCGAACCGGGTCATTTCACCATCACGCGGCCGTGGCAGGATCACCGGGTGGGCAACCCGCATGTGCCCGCCTCCCGGTATCATTGGCTCATCATCGACGTGGGCGTGCGCCGCCCCAACCAGCCGTGGCATTGGCCGTCCTGGTTGCTCTATCCCAAAGCGAGCTTGGAACAACTCACCACGATCCTCCGCCAAAACGAACAGCCGACTTGGCGCGCCAACGAAGAGATAGCCGACTGTTACCGCAAGCTCGGCAAGGCGGCAGCCGCCGGAACCAGCCCCGAAAATATCACCCGGGTCAAAATCATCATCAACGAATTGATCGTCGTTCTTGCCGAAATGCTTGAGAGCCGCAAGCCGCAACTCGACGAAAGCCTTTCGAGCAGCGAGCGAACCATCCGCCTGTTTTTGGAGGAGCTTCCAAGGCGGCTGGACGAGCCATGGACGCTTGAATCGATGGCCGAACAGTGCGGACTGGGCCGAAGTGCCTTCGCCCTCTGCTGCAAGCAAATCACCAATGTCTCGCCCATCGATTTTCTGACCCGCTGCCGGGTGGAGGCCGCTGCAAAGATTTTGAAAGAGTCCCCTGGAACGAGCATTACCAACGTGGCGTTTGCATGCGGATTCCAATCCAGCCAGTATTTCTCTACCGTCTTCAAGGCCCGCCTCGGCTGCACGCCGCGCGAGTGGCGTGCACGCAAGAGTTAAGGTTTTGCGAGGTCAGCCTGCCATCAGCCGTTCCCCGGATTTCCTGGCGGCGTCGGCTCCGGCGATTTCCGGGGTGGTCGGACCAGTATTTCGCGCGAGTCTTCCACAAAGATCAAGCCATCGGAAAATGCCACCCGCATCCCAGCCACGGCCTTTTTGTATAAAATTTGCCACTGGCGTATCTTGAAAGATTGTCATGCGGGGATGGGGCATGTTGAGTGTGCATTCGCAATCTTTTTCCCCTAACCACTCCCCCAAACTCAAGAATACTCAAGTGGGCGCTCGGTCTTGAACCGGGCTTCGCCACGTCGCAGCCCAAATAAAATGAATATACCAACTCCCTCCAGTTTATCCCGCCGCCATTTTCTCAAACTCTCCGCGCTCGCCGCCGGAGCAACCACTCTCGGGTTTCCCGCCATTTTGCGGGCGCAAAACACCGGCACGAAGCTGAACATCGCCTGCATTGGTCTGGGAGGCATGGGCAAAGGCCGCGTGAAGGAGGCGATGAGAAACAATCTTGTTAACATCATCGCGCTTTGCGATGTCGATTCAAAGGCGCTCGACTCCGCCAAGGCGGAAATTGCAAAAAGCGATCCGCCGGTAAAACTGGACTCGATCAAGCTTTACAGCGATTACCGGAAACTGCTCGCCGACGAAAAAAATCTGGATGCCGTCATCATTACCACACCGGATCACTGACATGCCCCGATCGCCAAGGCTTCGCTGCTGGCGGGCAAGCATGTCTTCTGCGAAAAACCGCTTTCCCATACGATCTCCGAAGCGCGTGAACTCCGGACGCTGGCCGCGCAAACGAAGCGGATCACCCAGATGGGCAACCAGGGAAGCGCCAGCCCAAATTTGCGTCGGGGGATTGAGATCATCCAAGCCGGTGCGCTCGGAAAGGTGCTTGAGGTCCACTGCTGGGCGAGTGGCGTCGGCTGCTGCCATTCTGGCCTTGCAATACCAACGGTGGGCGACCCTGTGCCGTCAAATTTTAACTGGGACCAATGGGTAGGGCCGGCGCCCGAGCGTGTATACAAAACCGGCTACTATCACCCCTATGCCTGGCGCGGCTGGTTCGATTTCGGCAACGGTCCGATAGGCGACTTTGGCTGCCACAACATGAACCTGCCGGTTCGCGCTCTAAAACTCGATTACCCGGTTGAAATCGGCATCGACGCGCAACTCATGGGCGGGCCGACTTATCCCAAGAAGGCGCGAATTGATTATCACTTTGCCCAGCGAGGGGATCTGTCCCCTGTCACCCTCACTTGGTATGATGGCGAATGCTTCCCAGATCCGGCCTTGATTCCCAAGGAACTCACCGACTACCTTGAAGGAAAAGAAACCCCGACTGCTGACACGAAGAACGGCAAGACGGTGACCAATAAAAACAACCCAGGCTTTCGTGGCGGCGTCCTGATTCTCGGCGAGAACGGCTTCACCTTTGGGAGTTGCTGGTCCGGCTCAGATTACATTTTTCTCAAAGGCGATCCGAAACTTCGGGGTCTAAATCATCCCGCTTGCAAAAATATTCCCGAAACATTGCCGAGGAGCCCCGGTCATGTGAATGAATGGGTCGAAGCCTGTCTTGGCGGGAAACCGGTGTTTTCAGACTTTGAAACCGGGGGACATCTCACGGAAATTGCGCTTTCGGGCGCGGTGGCGCTCAGAGTGGGGAAAAAAATTGCATGGGATGGCCCGGCAATGAAGGCAACCAACGCTCCCGAGGCGGATCAATATATCCATGCAAAATATCGAGAGGGTTGGATTTAGGCAAAACACGACAAAAATCATTTATTCCCAATCCCACGGACTTATGAAAATTCATCACTTCGCCGTCGCAGGAATCCTCTTTCTTTCGACCTTTTCTCAAATGCAGGCCGGGGAAAAATTGAAGGCGCTCATCATTGACGGACAAAACAACCACTTGTGGAAAACGACCACGCCCGCGCTTCAATGGATCCTGGAGGAAAGCGGCCGTTTTGCAGTGGAGGTTTCCACGACACCGCCTCGCCCGCCAGGCCCGCCCGCTGCGCCCAAGGCCGATGTTTCGCCGGAACAGAAAGCCGCTTATGAGTCTGCTCTGGCGAAATGGAAGGAGCAAAAAGAGGGGGCGGACAAGGCGAATGAAGCACTCTGGAAACAATGGACCCCGGTTTTTAAAAACTACGACGTCATTGTTTTGAATTACAACGGGCAGGATTGGCCCGATGCGGCGCGCTCGGCGTTTGTCGATTACATCCGCAACGGAGGCGGGCTGGTGAGCTATCATGCGGCTGACAACTCCTTTCCATACTGGCCGGAGTACAACGAGATGATCGGACTGGGAGGGTGGGGCGGGCGGAATGAAAAATCAGGGCCGATGGTGCGTTATCGTGACGGGAAGATCGTTCTCGATCATTCCCCCGGCGCGGCAGGCGGACATGACCATTTGGAATTTTTGGTTGAAATCCGTGACGCCGAACACCCCATCACAAAAGGTCTTCCGGCAAGTTGGCTCCATGCGAGGGACGAACTCTACTGCAAACTGCGGGGTCCGGCTAAAAACCTTACGGTTCTGGCGACAGCCCATTGCAAACTATCGAATGAAAATGAACCGATTCTCATGGCCGTTACGTATGGCAAGGGGCGCATTTTTCACACGGTTCTGGGTCACGATCAGGCCTCAATGGGTGACATCGGCTTTCAGGCTACTTTGCAACGCGGCGCGGAATGGGCGGCGACGGGCAATGTGACATTGCCAGCGCCTAAGCCGGAAGAGATGCCTTCGGACAAAGTCGTTAGAAGAGAACCGCCAGCCAAGTAAGCAAACTCAAAAAAAATCACAGCATCGATCATAGACCCACGTAACCCTATGAATATGACAAAAAAATCGGTCGGATTACTCATGGCCGGCGTTCTCACCGCTTTTGGCACCACACCCGTCTGGTGTGCCAATACCCCCGCTTCGTCCCCGGCTCTCGGTAAGTGGGGAGGGCCGCCAGCCGACAAAGTGGTGACCATCGTTCCCCCGATCCGCGCTGAATCTCCCAAAGACGGGGTGTCGCCGCGTATTGAATTTGCAGCCGATGCGACCGAGGGCCGTCTGAGCGTGAAGGTGGATGGAGCGGAGGCCTTTGTGTACCGGTATGGCACGGCCAACGAGCTGCCGTTTCCCTGTTTGTATCCGGTCTGGAGTCCCTCGGGCAAAGCGCTGACCGAACAGGGAAATGTTTTCCCCTGGCCACACCATGAGTCTTTCTGGTTTGTCAACGATGTGAAGCTTGATGGCCAGGAGCCCAGCGCGATGTATTATTCGCTTTATCACCGGACCGATCCGAATGACTGGAACTCGCCTTTCACCAGTCAGATCGTGCAAGTTGAGTTTCTCCCTCAGAAACAGCAGGTGCCCGACCAGGCCGAGATCGGGATGAAACTGCTCTGGCAGAAATCTCCGAAAATCCCGCTGGCCGACCAAGAGCAGCACATCCGCGTGGTAGCCCTTGGCGGAGGCGAGTACTTCCTGGACATGCATTACCGGCTCACCGCCAGCTATGGAAAACTTACCTTCGTTGGAGACAATATTCACTACGCATGGCCGATGGCTCGGATGCAGGAAGCGTTTTCCCCTGAAAAAGGGGCGCAGGTGACCAACTCCGAGGGGAGTTCGACGGTCTTTTTTCCTGAGTTTCAGGTGGCGCACTGGGTTGATATGTCCAACACCGTTAGCGGCGTGCCGGAAGGGCTGGCGCTCTTCAGCCACAGCGAAAACCCTTATCCGCACAAATGGTTTGTGCATAAGCATGGTATGTTTGGTCCCCGCCGGATCGATGCGCAGGACGGCAAACCCTTTGCGCTGGAAAAAGGCGAGTCGATCGGGACCCGGGTCGGGGTGCTTATTCACAAAGGCGATGCCACGGCCGGAAAGGTGGCCCAGCGGTATGCGGATTACATCGCAGGCAAGCTCTGACCAGCAAGAAATCCCAGTAATCTGCACAAGGGAAAATTCCTATGACAGAACCAACTAAAAACAATGAATGCCGCGAAAAGCTCGGCGACCCCTGCGATTTAACCCTCGCGTTTTTAGTGCTGCGCGGTTGGCTGGGTGTTCGCGCGTTGCTGACCGGTATCGAAAAATATTCGGCTTTCAAAACGATCCAGAAAGCTTTGATTGATCCCGTTACCGGGATGGAAGACCCGAGCGGCGCGCTGATCGAGGTGAAGCAGAAGGCATACGCCCTTTCCAACTATGCCGCGATCCCGTCGCCGCTACGGGATAAATTCGCCACCGAACCGCTGCTGCCCGGGTTTCTCACCGGCCCGTTTTATGCCGTGCTCGGGCCGACGCTGATTTTGCTGGGCTTGATGCTGATTGTGGGTCTCGGCACCCGTCTCTCGCTGTTCCTTCAGGGACTGCTTTACATCGGACTCACGGCCGGGCTCATCCTCATCAAACAGGACGATGGCATTGCGTGGCTGGGCATTCATGTCGGCCTGATCGCCCTGGCGCTGATCCTCGCCAAACACAACCGCCTTTGCATTCTTAAAAAATGGTAAACGAACCTGTAACTCGCCGGGATTTTGTTCGCACGGCTGCGGTCGCGGGCGCGGGGTTGGTCCTCGCCAGCGGAAGCCGACTTTTTGCCCAGGCGCCTTCGGCCAACGGCAGGATCAACGTGGCATTGGTCGGGTTTGGCGCGCAAGGGCGCGTGCTGCTGGAATCGCTGCTCAAAATCGAGGGCATCCAGCTTGCCGCCGTGTGCGATATCTGGGACTACGCCCGGACTTATGCCGAGCGTTACCTCAAAAAGACCGGCGTGGAGGTGCGCACTTATCGCGACCACGAAGAGATGCTGGCGAAGGAAAAAGATTTGCAAGCGGTTGTCGTAGCGACTCCCGACTTCTGGCACGCCCCGGTAACGAATGCCTGTTTGCGCGCCGGGCTGGATGTCTATTGCGAAAAGATGATGTCCAATACTGTCGAAGGAGCGCGGTCGATGGTCAAAACGATGAAGGAGACCGGCAGGTTGCTGCAAATCGGCCACCAACGCCGCAGCAATCCTCGCTATTTGTTTGCCCTCAACCGGCTCATGCGCGAAGCGAAGATTTGCGGGCGGCTGACCGCCGCGCAGGCGCAATGGAACCGGGCGGTGACCCCCGATTTCGGCTGGCCCAAGAAGGCCGCCATGGATCAGGAGACGCTCTCCAAATACGGGTTTGCGGACATGCATCAATTCCGCAACTGGCGCTGGTTCAAGGAACTCGGAGGCGGCCCGTTATCGGACTTGGGAGCGCACCAGATCGACATTTTCAACTGGTGGTTTGGGGTCAGGCCGCGTTCCGTCATGGGCACGGCAGGACTGGACTATTACAAAAACCATGAATGGTATGATAACGCGATGGTGGTTTACGAGTATCCGTTGCCCGAGGGGGCTGCCAGGGCATTCTACCAGGTGCAGACGACCACCAGCGCTGGCGGCGGCTATTTCGAGTATTTCATGGGCGACGAGGGGTCGCTGAAGATGTCCGAAAACCCGAAGCTCTCCACCGTGTTCCGCGAAGCCCGCGCCCAATCCTGGGACGAATGGGTGCACCGGAATTACTTGCGCGCCCAGGCGGCGCCAGTGGCCGAGGCTTCCCCGGATGCCGCTAAAGTGGACGTTCGGGAAACGGCGGCGCTTGCTTCCTATGAGATCCCGGTGCTCTTTAACAAAGCGATCCACCAGCCGCACTTGGAGAATTTCTTCAACGCGATCCGGGGCAAGGCGAAGCTGAATTGCCCGGCAAACGAGGCGTTTGCCAGCGAATATGTCATCTTCAAAGCCAACGAAGCCATCGCCGCCCGCCGGACCATCGACCTGACCCCCGCCGAGATGGATGCGTAGGCAAATGGGGGTTTGAAATTTTGCAAATCCGTCTATGATTCGATCCACCTGATGAAACGTATTTTATGAAACTAACGCATACTGCTTTGGTGATGATGGCCTGCTGCGTGACTGGCGCGCTGGCGCAAGACAAGATGCCGCTCAAGCTCGAACTGCCCCCGCCGCTTTTTGTGGGCACGCCTGTGCCTGTGAAGCTGCCCAATCTGGAGCCGACGAGGGAGGGCAAGCGCCCTGATTTCCTGGTGCCCGTTGGAACGGTGAACCTCGCCAAGGACAAGCCCGTGACCGCCAGCGACACCGAGCCGGTGGTTGGCACGCTCGACCTCGTCACCGACGGCGACAAAGCGGGGGATGAAGGTTGCTGGGTGGAGCTTGGGCCCGGAAAACAGTGGGTGCAAATCGATCTCGGCAAGCCGTCGAAGATTTTTGCGATTGTGGCGTGGCATTTCCATGCCCAGGCGCGCGTTTATCACGATGTCATCGTGCAGATTTCCGATGATCCGCACTTTGCCTCGGGCGTAACGACGGTCTTTAATAATGACAATGACAATAGCTCCGGCCTCGGGGCGGGAAAGGACTTGGCTTACATCGAGACCTACGAAGGGAAATTGATCGACGCCAAAGGAACAAAGGGCCGCTATGTCCGGCTTTACAGCAACGGCAACACCACGAACAAATTGAACCATTATCTCGAAGTGGAAGTTTACGGGAAGCCCGCGCAATAGAGCGTTCAAGTTGAGATATAGCCGATGATTTGCGAGCGCCGCAAAGCGCGGCTACAGAAAAATTGAGCCGCTCTAGTGCCTTGTAACGCATAAAATGACGCCTACCGCCTTGCCCTGAACCAAATCTATGCGCCATTTTCCTTGTTACAAGATACTAGTGTCCTGCCAGGCAAATGAGCTACATAATTCCGGCCCCTTTTCCGATTTTTCGGCGTTGCTTCCTCGGGTAATATCTTCAGATATTGTCTCTCGGTCGCGCCTTGAAAAATACAAAAAATGGGCTCGGACTTATTTCGCAAACTTACCTGACAGGACACTAGCCGTTGCAGGTTCCATGGTATGATCATTGCCCGCCATGTGGAGAAGGCGCCCGGCCTTCCTGCCGTGCGGAACGATGTCGAGAGACCGCTCCTGCGTTGGGCGGTCTTTTTCGTGATTGCGGCATTGGCGCTGGCTATTCGCTTGCCGCATCTTGCCAGCCGCCCCATGCACACGGACGAGGCGGTGCAAGCCTATCTCATGGGCGCGATTCTGGAGGGGAAAGGCTACCAATACAGCCCGCGCGATCTGCACGGTCCCGCGCCGCTGGTTGTTGCCTGGCCCCTTGTCCGCCTTTGCGGAGCCCGCAATTTTTCGGGGCTGGATGAGCGGATGCTTCGGTTGGCTCCGGCGTTGACGGGGGCGTTGGCGGTGCTGCTTTTTGCGCTGCTGGGACGGGGATTTGGAACGCCTGCGGCAGCGTGTGCGGCGGTGCTTTGGAGTGTGGCGTCGCTCCCGGTTTATTACAGCCGCTATTTCATTCACGAAACGCTTTTTGTAACCGCCAGTCTCGGCCTGATCGTCTGCGGCGGTCGGGCGTTGGCGCGGGGTGCCGCAGGGTGGGGCATTGCGGCGGGCCTGTGCGCCGGGATGATGCTGGGCTCAAAGGAGACTGCTCTCATCAGCCTTGCGGCAATGGGGATCGCCGGGGGACCAGGGCTGGTGCGCCGGATCGGCCCTCGCAAACAGATGGTCGCCTCCTGCTGCCTGGCGGTCGCTGTGGCGGCGGCGCTATTCCTCGCCTTGTATTCGTGGGGAGGCGCCCACCTGCGGGGGCCGCTCGATTTTATAGAATCGTTTGGACGCTTCGGGAAACGCGCGGCGGGAGAAGGCCATGAAAAACCGGCCTGGTATTATTTGACGCTGCTTGGCGGAACCCCGGGCGGATTTACGATCTTGTCTTTGGCGCTTGCGGGGGCCGTGCACGGGGTTCGGAAAACGGATTTTGTGCCCCGGTTTTTCGCGGTTTATGGATTGGTTCTTTTCGCGGTTTACAGCGCCATTCCTTACAAGACTCCATGGTTGGCGCTCAATTTCTGGCTGCCTCTTTCGATTCTCGCTGGAACCGGGCTCGCGGCAATCGGGCGCGGCGCCCGGACGAACGGGACACGCGCAGCGCTCATGGCGTTCATGGCAGCGCTGGCTGGGTTGCAAGGGCGCGAAACCTGGACGCGCGTCTTTGCCCTGCCGTGTGACGAGCGGAACCCTTACGCTTATGCTCACACTGGCGAGGATTTGCTCCGGCTGCCGGAACGCCTGGAACAGTGGCTATGCCAAAAGAAACAGGGTTCGGACGATTTGCGGATCGCGGTGCTGGCCGCCGATGCGTGGCCGCTCCCGTGGTATCTCCGTCGTTTCCCGCTCACCGGCTACTGGCAACCGGGGCAGGCGCCCGGCCCGGCGGATCTCTACATCACCTCACCGGAGACTTGGGAATCCATGGGAACCCGGCTAAAAGGGTGGCGGCCCGAATATTTTGGCATGCGCCCGGAAGTATTATCGATCCTCTGGACGCCGCCGCCAGCCGATCCCAAGGCAATCAAGTGACCCCCGCTCCGATCCATACCTTCAACCACCATGCGATGGCGACGCATTTCCAGGTGCGCATTGCAGGGCAGGAGGGAGCCTATGCCGTGCAAGCCGCCCGCGCCGTTTTGGACGTAGCCGATGGGTTGGAAACGGCCCTGAGCCGGTTCCGTGAGGAGAGCGAAGTCAGCCAGATCGCGCGGTTGCGCCCCGGGGAACGGCTGCGGCTGAGCGAGCCGGTTTTTGCGTGCCTGGAAATCGCGCGCGCGATGGAGGCCGCCACATGGGGGGCGTTCTCCGCCACCGCCGCCGCCGCGCGGCGGACGCAGGGAGCGCCCCCACGTTGGTCCCTGGACTCCGCATGCCGTGCGATCGTATGCGAGGAGGGGCTGGTGGAGTTGGACCTCGGCGCGATAGGCAAAGGCTTTGCCCTCGACTGCATGGCGGAGGAGTTGGCGGAGTGGGATTGCCCCGCTTACCTGCTCATCGCGGGCGGCAGCAGTATTCTGGCAGGGGATCCGCCGCCGGGGCTGCCGGGCTGGAACAGCGGGCTGGGCAATGACGATTCCGCGCGCCGGTATTGGTTGGCTCATGCTTCGCTAAGCGGCTCGGGCATTGCCGTAAAAGGGGCGCATATCCTTGACCCGCGCACCGGAGAACCGGCCACCCGCCGCACCCGCACCTGGGCTATCGCCCCCACGGCGGCTGTTTCTGATGCCCTTTCCACAGCCTGCATGGTGCTTTCGGAGCCGGAAATCGCGGAAGTGATCGCGGCCCATTTGGATTGGGGTGCGCTTCTGGACGATAACGGCCAATGGCGCGCTTACGGCATCGAGTCCTTTGGAAAAAGGGAGGGGCTGGCATCCGGCGCAATCTTCTCGGGAATGTAGCCGCCGCGTCTTTTGCCGCCATTGGCAGCGCAAAGCCTTTCAAATAGGTGGTTGGTCATTCCCAGCCACGCGTCCAATGTTTTGGCATTTGCCGATACCTGGATTGAGGGGCTCGCCTGGATACTGGCCAATGAGGCTGTTCAAACAACGCTTAATTTTAGCCGCAGGAGTTCTAGATCAAAAAAGAGGGAATCCGCGTTGGTAAAAAATCTCCGGCGTTTTTGACTCAGGGACAAGCGTTTCCCCAGGATATACAACCATAAATAGCATACTAGAGCATATTATAGCACACCATGTTCCTGATTCTGTTTTGCTTTCACTTGCCTCGCTGTTCACGCTGCTGCTTAACGCTACCGCCATTGCAGACTCAACATCGATCCCGTTCACATACCAAAAACGAGTCCCTTTCGTTCAGGTTCAACCAACGGGCGGCAATCAAACACCGATGTGCTTTATTCTCGATACCGCCAGTTCGCCAACCGTTATCGAATCGATGGCGGCGGGCCATTCAAGCGGCTTTGGAAGTGGCGCAGATTGGATAATGCGCCCGCAGGTACCGTTCAAGGATTCCGGGCCACATGCGGAGGCCTTCCCTTGAGACGCACCGCCGTCAGAACGGATCTGACCAACATTAGCCGGGTTTGCGGCCGCTAGTGTAGTGTTTCATAAATAGCTACACAAAACGAGTGGTCCGTGTATTCTTGGCGCATGGCCCGACCGGTTTGATTCGGCGCGGCGACGAATCGCGCATCCCGGAGATGGGGGATTTGCTGGAGGGCTATGGAGATAAAGCGCTGGCGGAGGATTACCTGAACTGCGGCCAGCCCGATCTCGACTCGGCGGGGAGAAAATGGGCGAGGCAACGTGGGTTTGATGTCGGCACAGGGAGCGGTTCTCACCGCGCTACTTGGGGCGGCAGATGATATTCTCTCTCCGACGCATCGCTCTGCTGGAACGCGAGCAGTTTGCGGTTGATGTTTAAGAGCGCATTGCTGAGCTGCTTGTCATCGGCTTCAAAGATTGCTGTGGCCTTGGAGGACATCGCCAAGGGGGTGGTGTCAAAGCCAAGCGAAGCAATCTGACGGTTTAAGCGAACAGATCGCTATGGCTCCCGAGCCGGATCAGGCGCACTTCTTCCTCTGTCTGCACGTAAATCAAAAGCAGATCGGGCTTGAGATGGCACTCGCGGAACCCCGCATAAGTGCCACAAACGTGTCCGTTGGTCAAGCGGGAGTTTTTTCGCTCCACCGGGGTAATGCCTCCTTCAAAATCCCGCCTTCTTCACCGCTTTCTTTATCAAATAATCCGCCTGGCGCTGCGGGCGTGATTAAAAGTGGTTTGCCTGAGCGCCAACGGCGCTAGAGCATTTTGAGACCTATCAGATGGTTTGAGAAACATTGAATCACGCCGAAATAGCGTGAAATAGCCTTTAGATCAAAGACTTACGCAAGTTTGAATCACTCGAGACCGTTTTGGGAACTTTTGGGGGCAAATCCCCCGAATGGTCAAA
>CAIYQA010000492.1 GCA_903928175.1 uncultured Spartobacteria bacterium
CTGCGCCCCCATGTCCATCACAACGTCCGCAACCTGCCATGGGGTCTTCAAACCCAGCGCCATCGAGAAAAATTCTTTGTCTTGCATCCCCAAGACTCTCCAATATCCTCTCTGAAAAACCACGCTTTTTCACGAAGAACCAGCTTAATGGGTTGGAAGCTACACGGCAAATTCTCAAAATTGCCCCCGCAACCCGCATTCTTATTCTCTCCGCGCATAGCGATGATGCCTACGTCGAACAGGTGATGTCTCTGGGAGCAGCCGGGTATTTAATCAAACAAACGTCCCTTTTGATTCTAGCCAAGGCGATTCGGGAAGCCAGTAACGGAAACACCTTCTTTAGTCCCTCCATTGCCAAACGGCTCCGCGATAAAGACAAGAGGTCGCTCGACCGAGAGGGACTGCACTCGAAGAAAATCTCCACGCTCACTTCACGCGAAGTCGAAGTGCTCCAACTCATTGCCGAAGGCAAGGCCAACAAGGAAACCGCCGCGGAGCTCGGCATCAGCATCAAGACGGTTGAAAAACACCGGCAGGCGCTCATGGAGAAACTCAATATCCACGACATTGCCAGCATCACACGCTACGCCATCTCTGCGGGAATCATTGAGAGCAGCGTCCATGTGACGATCATCTAGCTCCACACGAAATAGCGAGAGGGAGTAAATTATGGGATTTTCTGTTGAACTTAACCTGCCGCGACGGTTGCTGAAGATGAGTTATACTCAGGATGTTGGAATGGAGGAAGCCAGCCGTTGCGTTGAAGCGGTTCGAGTGATCATGGCAGATGTGCCACCGGGGTTCCGACTGCTGACCGATTTCACTCGGTTGGAGTCGATGGATACTTCTTGTTCAATTTATATGGAACAGATCATGGATCTCTGTGACAAACAAGGAGTGGCGTTAGTCGTGCGGGTTGTGGCAGATTCCCAGAAGGATATTGGCTTCAATATCATGTCTGTTTTTCATTATGCGCGTGATGTTTCCATTGTGACATGCGGCAACTTGGAAGAAGCGGAGAAGGCTCTTGCGGATTAAGCCCCGGGCAAGGCAGGGTGCGAATAAATTTACGATTCCTTTGGTAGGGTTACACCCCATATCCAGAAAAACCCGCCTCACGTAGTGTAGCTCCGAATTGATGGCGACACACGACCATCAAAGAAAAAAACAACGTACGCTCTAAATAAACTTATGAAACACATCCTTATTACATTTCTGGCGCTGGGTACAATTCTTGCCCTTTCCGCATGCAACACGCTTCATGGAGCCGGTCAAGACGTAAGAAGCGTAGGCCGAGGGATCGAAAACGCTTCAGACGCACGGTAAAAGCCCGACGCTTTCCCATTAACGCACCCAAGGAATTGGCGCCCACCCCACTAGGAGGTATCCCACGGTTCCTTGCCGGGGGGGGCTAGGCGCTCGGCGTGACGATGGCGCGTTCGGGCTCGGAAAGTTTTAGCATGGCAATTTCGAGATCATGTTGAAAATCGCTCCCTCTTGCGGTCGAACCGACGCTACCGAGGTTGGGATGGTCATCGAGAGGCTCATGGTCGCGTCGGCAGCGTGTGTGCGCAAGGAACGTGCGGTAGGCGACTTGATGCAGCCATGTGGGAAAGCGGGCTTCGTTGCGAAAACTGCCGAGCTTGCGCCACGCAACAAGGAATGCTTCCTGCGCAAGATCGTCAGCCAATGCTTCGTCGCCGCCGGTAAGCCTGCGCAACAGACAGCGGACGGGCGCTTGGTACCGAAGCACCAACAGATCAAATGCGCGGGAGTCACGTTCCACGAGCGTGCGACTGATAAGCTCGGCATCATTGGGTTCCACGGGTTGTTGAGGCTACGAGAGGTTGCCGTTGCTTTTTTTCCAAACGATAATGTAGCCGATTCCGATGGCTAGCCCGATCAACCCCACTCCCCAGAGCTCACGCCAGAATTCATCATGACTGATGAGGCAAAAGGCCAAAAAGCCCAAGCTCGTCGTGATATTGATGACCCCTAGGCGTAAAGAGGACCGATCGGCAAACATTTCAGGCGGGATCGGAATCCCTTTTTCAACCATCAGACGGATCGTTTCATGGGTGAGCTTCCGTTGAGACTCCAGATCGGCATACCGCCACCATAAGAGGACCGTACCGGCAACGCCACTAATGGCAATTATTAAAAATACTTCAACTTCGCTATTTGTAGCGCTTGAACCGGAAAAAGCGCTGGCTTCGGCTGTCTTGCCTGGTGTCGGTGAAGCCGGCGGAGGCGGGGATGACGGCTGTTGCGCATTGATTGTCGGGATAAGTAGCGCGAGGGATGCAGTTAGAATCGCAAGGTATTTCATGATGATGAGATTGGTTTCATTATCTTAGATGCAGCCGGGACCGCATTTGGATTCAAATATTTACGCACACCAGCCAAGTGTCTAGCGGGCTGCGATGGGGACCGCTTCCAGTGCCAAGACTTCCCCTGCCCCCGTCTTGAGCGTGAACCGTTCGCCGGAGACTGTTTCGGCCGGCTTGCCATTTCGAACGATCTGGATCTTCGAACCGGGCCACGGATTTTGAACCGTGCAGTCTTTGCCCTTCTCGCTGAGGATGCGTACGCCGCCAACTTTTCCGTCCATGAGTTGCGCCGAGACGAGGAATGCCCCATAGGCGCGCAGATCGCCGAAGCGCGCGTTTTGCTCCCTCGGCCAGCAGGGGAAGAAGCGCAGCACCCCTTCGTGGCTCTGAAAAAGCATCTCGTTGAGAACCAGAAAGGCACCGTTATTTTCGATCCCGCCGCCGAGATAGTGCATGGTGAGGTTCGGCTGACCGCTGGTCTGGATTTCACTGCGCAGCCGGCGCAAAAGCTCCACGGGATCGTATCCGACCCGCGCTGCGGCAGTATAGAAGGTTGAGAATCCATTGATGTCCGTCCAGCGTCCCAACTCGGTTATGGTATTTTTGCTGATCTCGATCAGCTTGGGGTCGCTCTCCAAACCGATGGCGCCGGCAGGAAAAACCTCCCATATCCCCACAACATGCGTCACAAACCAGTCCATCCCCCGTTCCGTGTAACGAAACACGGTTTTTCCATGGCGCTCCTGGATGGGAAATTTTGAGAGATGATCCAGGATGTGCTGCCATTTGGCGCGGCGTTCGGCATCCACTCCCAGATCCTGGCTGAATGACACCATGGAAGTGAAGAGCGTCCGGACGAGGCCCAAGGTGAACACCGGGTTGAAGTCGTCCGAAAAGTCCTGGGGGCGACGGGCCGGACTTTTCCCCGATTCCTTCAGTTGCTCCTGGCTCATACCCGTTTCGTGGGGACAATCGTGATAAATCACATAGCGGCCATCCTCGAATTTCAGGTAATCCTCCCAGAAGGCCGCGACCTCACTTAAATAGGGGTAGCCCGTCTTTTTGAGCCATTCCGTGTCCTGGGTGTATTGGTAGTGCCAGATGAAGTTCATGGCCACGAGGACGGCATTGGAGCGTTGGCCATAGTCGCGCCACTCTTCGGCCAGGATGCCCCATGGCCCGATTTGGGTGGGCAAATGCACCCCTTTCCATCCGCTCGCACGGGCCATCTCCTGACCTTTTGGCAGGACCTCGTAAATCGTCTGATAAAACGGAGGGGTCAGCTCGACATGGTTCGACGCATAGGTGATGAAATAAGGTGCCTCAAAATTGTAATTCAACGCGATGGCATTGCGTCCCTTATCTGAGGTTTTCCATGTTCCTATCAGCCCCGGAGCCACCTTCCCCTCGCGGCTGCAACTCGCCACCACATACAGCGAACCGTACCAGTATTGTTCGATCAGCTGATCCGGGATCTCGAGGAACGATTTGGACCAGAATTGCGCCCACCATTCCCGGTGGCCCGCTTCCAGTTGCGTCAGATCTTTCTCGCCCACAGCTTCGATCCGTGTCTTGGCCGCCTCGGCATAATTCGGATGATCCCGATCGCTCAGGGTTAAGGTAAGAATCCGGGCCGTTTGCCCCGGTTGAAGGTCGAACACCAGCGAATTCTTGTCTCCGCCACGAATGCCTTTGGCCAGAACGCGGGTAACCGTGGCCACCCCCTTGACTTTGCGCTCCGGTTGCCAGGCAGGCGCTTTTTGAGCGAACGAACAGAGCGCCGTGGCAACATCCACCAAACGGGAAGCCGCCTGCTCCTTGAGCCGAGAGCCATATTCCGCAGTTGTCTTGGCTTTGGCGCCGTCCACGTAGATCGCCATTCCGAAGCCATCATAGACAGCCGCAATGTGGTGCCAGGTATGGGGCGCGAGCGGCTCCGTTGTTTGCATCCGATTGGACTCGCCCAGGGTGAAAACTGTGAGACATACGTGCCCGTCCCGCAGCCCCAATGCGTACGACTTCATCTTCCTGAAATCGGGTGATACCTGATCCTTGGCAACAATACAGTTGCCGCCCGGGGCAAAGCTGGCCGGGTTCACCCAGGCGCTGACGGTCACCGCGTTGGTTGCGCTTCGCAACGTTCCCCAATTCACATAACTCGCCCGGCCATCGAATTGCACAGCCTGCCCCACCTTGCCTGCGACAGCCTGGCCGGCGATCACCTGGGTTTTGACTGGAGCGTTTTGCGGCCAACTCATGACCAGGCCCCGCCGCGACCCTTGCCCTGCCATCACGGCGCGAATTTCTTCCTCAGTGAGCATCCGATCATGGATGCGCACGTCGTCGATAATTCCCGCAAAAAAGTGCGGTTCCTTCTCCGAGCACTCCCGGCCGATGGTCAGGAGGGAGTCAGTCGCCCAGTCGGCCTTGTCATCGATTGGCAGGGGCTGACCGACGACCTGATCCAACGTCACGGTCACCGGCTCCTTGCCCGCGCAGGTGAGCTCGGTCACCAGCAGGTTTTCCGTTACTGCCACCCAGGAACGGGTTTTGACCTGAACCCTGTCCTTGGTGAACTCGCCTCGCACCTCGGCTTGAGCCAGATCCTGCTCCTGCCGATAGGTGGCGTCCTGCAAGGCAGGAATCCTTACGCGCAGCGCGCCCACAGGGACCGACCAGAAATCATTCTTGCCGATGTAGAAAAACTGTTCCTCCCCTCGGCCTCCCAACGCAATGCCCAGGTCACCGTTGCCCAAAAGCGGCCCGTCCGCCATGTAGGGGGATGGCACGTGCGCGGGGGGCCAGTTGAAAATGGCCGTGTGCCGGGCGGCATGTTGGAAACCCTCGCTCGCCGTCGCGCTTTCGGCGGCGCCAGCTCGGGTCGGCGACGCAGTAAAAAATCCCGCACACAACACAACGGTCGCGATTAGGTTACGATTGGTTATTGGTTCATTACGATTCATCTATTTACTCCTAATATTTGGGTTGCCTGATTTTCAAAGCGCGGAAACCTCCGTCGACACCGGTGCGGCGAAGTGATACCGTCCGCTGCCTACTTTCAGGAAGAGCGCTTGCGGCTCGCGCCGCAGAACTTTCACATCGGTGGATTCCTTAACCGGACGTTGTCCCTCTTTGACCGACTCCGGCTTGGCTGCGGGGATGCGCATGGTTGCCATGGGGTTACAGTAATATTTATTGCATCTACACGTTGCGGTTTACTTGCCCGGCCCAAAAAGATCAAACTGCTTTACCGGGACCGCGGAATTGATCGACAGGCGGACGATCTGCGCCGTGACCGGCTCAAAGCGTCGGCTGTAAATCTCCCCATAGATCAGACCGTTTTGCCAGGCCTTGTAGGTGCCGTCAGGTTGTTTGTATTCGACTTTGAAGTCCTTGAACTTGCCGTGAACGTGGGCCGGATCGTCGAATTCCAACTCCATCCGGTCGAACGTCACCGGTCGGCCCAGATCGACCTCGATCCACCCGCCTCCGCTGGGTTTCCAAGCCGTCTTGGGGTTGGCATCCGTGGCATTGCCTGGCTCGAATCCAGGCATGAAACTGGAGGCGGTCACCTTGCCTCCCGTGGTGAGCGATTTCTTGTAGGGAGCTGCCAGAGCCGCCGACTCAACCGAGTCGTCAAAATCCAGGCGCACCACCGTGTCACAGGGGTCGGGTTTGCCTTCCGTCAGCGACACCGCAAACCCCGATGCGCTACCGGCCACCTGAACCTTCTGGCCGCTCAAACATTCCCAGCGCACCAGCTTCCGACCGATCCCCGGCAGTTGGATCGGCTCCTTGGGCCAATGCAGGATGTGCAGATAAACCGTATTGCCCTTGAAGACACTGCCGCCCCACCCCGCTGGCGCAAACGGCCCGCTCCGGGTGCCGTACAGGCTTTGCCCATATTTAGCCAGCCATGCTCCCGTGGTCTTGAGCCGATCCGCATCCTCGGGCACAACCCGCCCGTCAAGCATGGGCGGCAACCCGAACAGATAGTTCCGGTCGGCACAGGCCACGCTGACTAGGTTGCGCACCCGGTTTTGCAGCGAAGAGCCATCCACGATATCCGCCCGGCGCGACTCGGGCGTCACCTTCAGCGATTGGATTCGCCCGTCCCGGTACACGCATTCGACCGTGGTCTGGCAAGCGGCATGCAGCTTGAAGGAGACATCCCAATCCTCCGGCCAGGCCGGCAAGAGGTAGATCTTTTGATCGTCGCTCTGCAACAGCATGCTTTCGAGGGCCGTGGCGCTGACCGCGCCGTGATCAACGTCCGGCGTATAGTCCATCTTGGTTTCCCAGAACGCGGGGAAGCGCGGACGTGGATGGGCCGGATCGGGCGGGACCATGTCCTTGTTTTCGTAGGTGAAATTCGGCAGCCGGTCATCAAAATTGATGCTGGTCAGCCGGGCCGCCTCTCGAGGCAACCCCAGATACGCCGCCCAGATCGGTGATGATTGCCAGCCACCCGTTTCCCAGCTCTGCGCATCCGGTGTGCCGTCCAGGCTGAGTTGGCGCACATGAAACGACTGGCGCGCATCCGCCAGGAACCCATCGTTTTCAACCGCCACCTGCCGGAAAGGCCACACTGCATACAACTCCGGCGTCTCACAGATCAGCCGCCCTTGATACTTCCAGCCGGGGGCCAGCAGATCCATTCCGTGAATTCGGCGGCGCGGCACTTCGGGCATCGCCTCCCGCAGCTTCGCCCAACGCGCCCGCCGTTCCCCGCTTACCTGCGACTCGTCCATCGCCAGCAGCTTGTCCAGCACATACCGCAGGCCCGACACCTCCGTCACCGGATCGGTCACTGGCTGGTAGGTCTCGGCGACACCGGCGGGCTCCATCACCATCTTGCCGTGCTCATCGCGTTTGGGGAAATGCAGCTCGAAGAAACGCAGGAACTCGTCGGCGCAGGGCAGCAGATAGTCGGTGGCAAACGCCCGGTCCTGGGTGTGTGCGTAGTAGTCATACATCATCGCGGTCATCTCAATAGTGCCGACGAAATGATACTGCAGATGCGGCGGCAAATGATCGCCGAAGAGACAAAAACCTTTCGGCAACATCGCCTCGGGCATGAAGGCGCCGTCATGGCCAAAAAGCCGCCGGCACCGGTCGCGACCGACCTCCAGCGTCCCGCGCACCAGCCGGAACACCGGCATCATAATGTCGTAGTCGCCGCGTGCCAGCATCGACCAGTACGGGTGGCGCGTGTTCTGCCACATGAACAGGTTGCGGCCCCAGTCACGGTAGTCGGCATTGACCGCATTGGGCCGGGTCCCCTTGGGGACAAACCCGTGCGTACCGGCCGACATATCCATCGTGAAGATCGAGCCGTTGTAGGGCATCGGCACCTCCTGGGTACGGCTGGCACAGGCCTGCACGAAGCGTTCCAGGGCATACCGCTGGGTGAGTTGGAAGGCGTTGGTGCCGCTATCGAGCACCAGCCCCCGGCAGTAGGCGTCAATCGCCTGCCGGTAGCGGGCGAAGAGATAGCCGTCGAGCCGCACCGGCCCGGCCCCGCATCCCCCCACCGTGATGGAACTGCGGTTCCAGAACGCGCTCCACCAGGCCTTGTGAGCCGAAAAGTCCTGCCCCACATCGCGCCGACCCGCCTCGGTGGCTTGCTGCTCAATGAGCGCGAACCAATCCGCCATTTTTTCGGTCTGACAGGACAGCACCTGAATGGCGATATCCCATTTGCCGTCTTGTGTCTTCACCTGCAGTGCGTCGGGTTTCACCCGCGCTCCGCTGGTTGCCTGGATGAGGCAGCCGGAGGTGCGGCGCAGCAGCGGATCGACAAAGGTCTTGGCCAGCGCGTCGGATTTGCCAAGCGAGCGTTCGTTATAGCTCGAACCCTCGTTGCGGAAGGCCCACACCAGCCGGGCGGCCTTGTCATCCGGCAGAGTCGCCGCCGGTTCGCCGAGGCCCGGGATGCGGTCCCGCACCGACTCGAGGCTGACTTGGGTTTCCAGCGGAGCGTCACCCTCGCCACTCACATGGATGCAGGGATGGTTCGCATCCACCCAGATCCGCACGTGCACCTTCTCCGGCCCTTTGCCTGCCGAGATCACAATCGCCCCGTCACGCAAGACCAGCTCCTGCCGAAACGGCTGGCCCGCCGCGAACGGATTAGGCGTCAGGTGAATCCGCACGCGGCCCAGTTTGGGCAGGGTATTATAGGGCATATGGGCGTCCACCTTGCTGATGTAGAAGAGCAGATCCCCGTTTTCCTCACACCAGACGTTCAGGCCGATATCCCCATTGCCCAGCGGCATCGAGCCCAGCGAGTCCTTGCTGGGCGATTCCCATACCACATTGGAGCGGTCAAGCTCATCCGCCGCCATGCACAGAGTCCCGGCCAAGAACCCGGCCAGCATTGTTAGTTTTATAAAGGTTCTTATTTTCATAGGATTCTTTCTTTCGTTCTTGTTGAACCGTTTGTCTTATTTGCCTGCAATTGTCGTCACCGCCGCTGGCGCGGGAGCGTTAAATCGATACCGCCCGCTGTCTACCTCCAGGAAGAGCGCTCCCGGCTCCCGGCGCAGCACCTTCACGCCCGTGGCTTTCTCAACCGGACGCCCACCCTCCGTCACCGACTCCGGCTTGGAAGTCGGGATGCGCACGGTCGCCAGGGTGTTGACCGGCACCGCGATTTCCAGCTCGAACCGATCGTCTGCAATTTTCCAATTCGAGACGATCCGCCCGTAGAGGGAGTCATACCAGCCCTCGGCCGAGGTCAGTCCGCTGGCCGGATCCGGCTGAGGCGCCAGGATGAAACGCTTAAACCCGGGCCCTGCAGGGTCAGGACGGATGCCGAGCACCGCTTCGTAGAGCCAGCGGCCCACCGACCCGCCGCAGGAAGGCATCTGGGCAAATTCGCCCTTCCAAGTCTCGAAGAGCACGCCGTCGTGCATCAGCGTTTTCCAACTGGGATAGTCATTCTGATTGACGATTCGGTTGGCCAACCCCGACTCGTAGGATTCGGTCAAAGTCTGGAAAAGGTAGGTCAGCGAGACAAACCCGCAGGCGTGATGATCCTTCTGGGCATGGATCGCTTCGATCAGTCGTTGCTGTGTCAGCGGCCGAACGGCCTGAGGAACGAGTCCGAGCGCTAAAGGCAGAATCTGGGCCGACTGGCTTCTGGGGTTCTTCCCGTAAAGGCCCGTCTTCAGGTCCAGGAACTTGGCATTGGTCCTCTGCCGGATGCCCTCGGTCATCGCCGCATAGCGGGCGGCATCATCAGATTTGCCCAACATCGCTGCGGTCTGGCTGACGATTTGGGCATAATGAAACCAAGCCGTCATATTCAGAAGTTGATCCGGCGGGCCGTCGGGACCTGGGCGCATCCAGTCCCCCGCTCCGGTCCAGATCAGCATGTGTTCCTTAGCCGCCTCAGCATCCAGCCAGCGTTGCGGGTCGGGATAATCCCGCGGCCGGGTGCCGCCCCCAACCGCCGCGAGCTGGTCGAGGTAATCGACGTATTTGCGCATCGGCTCGTAAGCCTGCTCCAGCAGCCGACGGTCTCCATAATAGAGGTAATGTTCCCAAGGCAACCAGACCAGCACGCCGCTCCACCAAGGACAGTTCCAGCCATTGAGCAATCGCCCGATCATGGGAATCACCGGCCCGGTCAATCCATTGGGAACCTGGTTGTCCGCCATATCCCACCACCATTTGCGATAGAAATTATCGACATCGGTCAGGTATATGGCCGTGTTGAAGAAGCCCTGCGCGTCTTGGGTCCAGCCGACCTTCTCCCGCATCGGATCCATCGGCTGGTCGACGTTGTAATTCAGATGCGTGCGCAAAACCGCCTCGTGCAGATGATTTAGAAATGGGTTCGAGCAATGAAAGTCGCTTGCCACCCGCAGATCGGCTCCAACCCTCTGAATGCATATTTGCTCGGCCTTCAAAGGCTCAGCCAGCCCTTTGACTTGCAATTTGAGCGGTCCGGAGCCCCAAATGAAGCGCGGTTCCAGAACAGCCGGGCCATCTTGGGCAAGGATAAACCGGCACGTTGGCATCCCATGATCGCCGTGGAAAGAAATCTCCTGCCCGGCCTTCCCGTGCTCGAGCGTCAGGCGCGGCCAACCAGCCGACAACACATCAAAATAGACAGTATCACCCTCGACGCGGTTAGGTGCAATCTGCCCAAGAACACGGGCGGGCGGGCCCATGACCGCGCAGAGTTTTCCACCCAGCGATTCCCCCAGCCCCACGGCACGCCAACTCGTATCGTCGAAGCCAGGCTTGTCCCAGCCCGACTGAGCCAGGCGCCTATTCTCGGCGTAGCTCCCCCAGATGTTGTTGTCGATGATTTCACTCGGCGCCCATTTCCAGGTTTGATCCGTGACGACCTGCTGCCGTGAGCCATCCGTGAATTCCACCTCCAGCTGAGCCAGCAGCCTCGGCTGCCCAGGGCCGCCGTTTAACCCTCGCAAGGAGCCGAGAAAGCCGTTGCCCAGCACGGCACCGAGGACATTGGAACCGCCTGCCAACAGCTTGGTAACATCCACTGTGCGGTAGACGATCCGCTTGGTATAATCGGTCATTGGAGGACCGAGGAGCGTATCGTCCACTCGAGTGCCGTTGAGCGACAGCTCAGCCATCCCAGGCGCGGCATAAGAGAGCACCGCCCGTTTCACCGGCCGATCCAGCGTGAACGCCTTGCGCAGCAGGGGCGCCTGCGATCGCGGGCAGGCGTCGGCGGGACAGGTTTTCCCCATGTCCGCCGAAGGCATGCCGTCCACCAAAGAAAACCCACTCTCGTTACTGCTTGACGTCGGACGATAGAGCGCCACGTTGCGGCCACCGGACCAGACTTCTAATTGTCGAATGATGGTTTGGTATCGGTCGGTCGATGGGGCGGGTTGCCCTGCCTTGGCCGGCGGCGACTTCTTCGCGGCTTCGGCTGCTCTCAAGCTATGAAGTTTGGAAAGAGGGGACTTTAAAACGAGAATACGAAGGAACCTGGCCTTGAAACCGTCCCCAGGGAATTCGACTGCACCATTCGATCCCTCCGCATAATCGGCGTTGCTGTAATCGGCAATCGCGTGAAATGTGGTGAAGTCGAAATCATCGCTGGCCTCGATCCGGAAGCGCACAGGAAGCGACCCTGCATCGCTCGCGATCAGTTTCACTTTTTCAATCGGAAACGCCTGCCCCAGATCGACCCGGGCCCAACCGAGGGAATCAGCTTTACTCAACCCAGGATCAAAATAGGAAGGAGTTTCCCACCCCCCGCAAGGTGCAAACCACTTGGAGGCCGTGATCCAAACGCCCTTCCAATCCTCCGGGGTTAGCAGCCCCATGGTCCACCTCGCGGCCTCGCTCCACGCATTGGGGTTCTTGTGCGCATCCCCTTCGGCTCCGCTCTGGTCGAGCCAGACACGCACCTTCCAAAAGCACTCGGCTCCCGAGACCAACGGCTTGCCCTCATACGGGAAGCGCACGGATTGATCGGTCTCGACGCGTCCGCTATCCCACAGATCGCCCTCATTTCGGATCAGCTTCTCCGCAGAGGAAGCGACGAGGATCTGACAGGCCACCTGTTTTTGGCTGCGTTCGTCGGAATCGATCCGCCAGGAAAGTTGCGGACTTGTGGCATCGATGCCTTGTGGATTTTCAATACCCTCGCAGCGCAGGTTTTGAACAATAACCGATGCTGGCAGGCAATGACCTGTCAATGACACAAGCACGACGATCATTAATCGGGTGAATCTTTTAAGCATAATAAATTCCTTCGGTGCTTCCGGGGAGCTTTCGAGACTTAACTGAGTGGGAAAACGAGTGTGAGGGGATTGAAAAAACAGCCCGAAGCATTTAATCTAGATCAATCTAAATGATCGGCAAGTGGAGGATTCAAAACTTCAGGGTCTACTAATCTACCAAAATTATTACCTCATGTCACCGAAGCTTGCTATTAAAAGCCTTTCATTTTATTGTAAAACTCTATCAGCAATTCATTCAAATATTTCACGACTAGCTCGCGCGAGACGGCATGGACTTTGCACGTCGCAGCCTTGGGGCGTACCCGCATTCTCCCAGGACAGGCTTACCCGGCCCTTAATCACCCCGAAGATCGCACTTTCAGTTGGGAACGGGGCCGCGTGATCAATGCGTTGCAACTCGTCTTGATTTCGCAAGGTCGCGGAGAGATTGAATGGCGCACCCGCCATCATACGCTCAAAAGCGGGGATGCTTTCATTCTCCTGCCAGGAGTTTGGCACCGCTACCGTCCAGACCCAAAGTTTGGATGGACCGAAGAATGGTTTGAAGTTCGTGGTACGGCGGTTGATTCGTGGGTGGCAGGAGGCTTGCTGGATTTTTCGCCCGCATCGATGCTTGGAAACAAAGATTTTTACAGCCAGCTGCGCAAAATGCAACGCGTCTGTGCCAGCCCATTGCCGGGAGCCCGTGCGATTGCAGCTGGCATTGCCATGACGTTGTTGGCCACCATGGGAGCGCGACAGGAATCTGAGAGGGACGACCTCTCGGCTCTCATTCAGCAAGCGCAAGGTTTGCTGATTCAGAATATCAGCGTCCCGACCGTCGCGCAGATGTTAGGGATTAGCTACATCACTTTTTACCGCCAATTTAAAAAAGCACTCGGACTCTCGCCGAGGGATTACATTTATCAAATACGACTCAGCCGAGCCGAGAATTTTCTCACAAGCACGAATATGACGATCAAAGAAATCGCCGATCGCCTAGGCTACTACTCGGTAAGCCATTTCACGCAGGAATTCAAAAAAACGAAGGGAAAACCTCCGGGCATTTGGCGCGAGGAATCTGCTAGGGAGCGTCAGCTTGGTAAGCGGTGCGCCAAGTTCAATTACCCACAAGTTGTGCCGGGAAAAAGCAGCGCGCTGAAGAATTGTCTGTACAATGTAAAACAAATCTATTGCAAAGCTTGGGATGCAGACAGACAAAGAAAATCCCCCTCCCAGAGA
>CAIYQA010000493.1 GCA_903928175.1 uncultured Spartobacteria bacterium
CCTGGTCAAGGTGGGCGGCGCCAAATATGCCGAGATAGCGGTGCTGGCCTACCGGCAGGCGTTCGCTGCCTGCGGCCTAGCCGCTGACGCAAAAGGGCTACCGATGTTTTTTTCGAAGGAGATCACCAGTAACGACTGCATTTCCACGATCGACGTAATTTTTCCAATGAGTCCAATCCTTTTGGCGCTCAGCCCCTCCCTTGCGAAAGCGTCGCTGGTGCCGGTGCTGATTTATTCGAGCAGTCCACGGTGGCGTTGGCCGAGCGCGCCGCATGATCTAGGCACCTATCCGGTCGCCGCCGGCCTGCAATACCGCGACGACGGCGGTTATGGCGGCCCGGGAATGCCGGTCGAGTCGAGTGCCAGTGTCATTCTCATGTGCGATGCCATCGCCCTGGCGGATGGCAACGCGGATTTCGTCGCTCCCTGGTGGCCGGTGCTGACCCGCTGGGCGAACTATTTGGAAAAAGTCGGCTATGACCCGGACAAGCAAGTCTGCACGGATGATTTCATGGGGCCGCTGGCCCACAACGTCAATCTCTCGGCCAAGTCGATTGTCGCCCTGGCGGCCTATGGCGATCTCTGCCGCCGGCGCGGGGACGAGGCCGGCGCGCGCAAGTACACCGCGCTGGCCCGGACCCAGGCCGCGCAGTGGCTGAAGGCGGCGGACGACGGCGATCACTACCGGCTGGCGTTCGACCTGCCCGGCACATGGAGCCAGAAGTACAACCTTGTCTGGGACACCCTGCTGGGGCTGAACGTCTTCCCGGCCGAAGTGGCGCGCAAGGAGGTGGCTTGTTACAAGACCCACATCGAGCGCTACGGTGTGCCGCTGGATTCCCGCACGAAGCGGACCAAGAGCGACTGGACCTTGTGGAGCGCGGCGCTGGCGTCTGACCGGGCAGATTTCGAGGCGCTCATTGCACCGTATTACACCTATCTCGACACCACGTCCCACCGGGTGCCCATGACCGACTACTATGAAGCGACCGGCGACTCGTCCGAGCCGCCGCCGTTCCATGCGCGGCCCGTCATTGGCGCCCTATTCGTCAAGCTGATGGCCGATCCGGAGCTTTGGAAGAAGTGGGCCGGCCGCGACCGGCTGAAACCCACCGGCTGGGCGCCAGTCCCGCCGCCGCCGCAGATCACCCCGGTGATCCCGCTGGAACAGGAGTGGCGGTATACCACAGAGCAGCCCAAGGATGACTGGACCCAGCCCGGCTTTGATGATTCCTCATGGAAAACGGGGCGCGCGGGCTTTGGAGTGACGCCCAACGAACACTCACTTTTTGCCCGTCACACGGAGTGGAATACAAAGGACATCTGGCTGCGGCGGGAGTTTGTGATGCCGGAGAAGGAGCACCCCGATCTGCAGTTTCTTATCTATCACAATGCCAACACAGAAGTTTACCTTAACGGGGTCCGTGCGATTGCTCCCGGAGGGTATGTCAGCGCGCCCGTGCCGGTGGAAATCCCCGAGTGGGTGCGTCGGGAACTCAAGCCCGGGGCAAAAGTGAAGATGGCCGTGCACTGCAAATGGTGGTGGGGCCTGCAGGGCGTGGATGTCGGCCTGGCCGATGTGATCCTGCCTCCGGAACTGCAGAACCAGTGAGCCAAAACCAATAAGACCTAATCATGAAATGCACTCAATATCTCGCCCCCATTCTGGGCTTTCTTACTTTGGCCTCTGCACCGGCCACGCACCGACCGCCCCGGTCGCGTCGATGAGATACGTGCCGGGAGTGGTGAAGGCGTATACCTTTGCCCCGCGGTTTTCGATCCGGTATCCGCGGATGCGCAAATACTCGGGCGTCGCCTCGCTCTGCATCTCCGCTTCGGTCAGCCGCACGAGCTCGAAGCCGTCGTTTGCGACCTTCAAATTGCGCACCGTCACCTGTGCGCCTGCGCAGGCTTTGATCACCAGCGCCGCGCCGTCGGCGATCTCGACGTTTTCGAGACGGATGTTTTCCCCCTCCAGCACGAGGGTCGCCTCGCCTCTGATGGTGCCGCCGGAGATTTTGGTGCGCACTTCCTCCAGCGTCAGCGCAAAGGAAGGCCGCAATATCACGCGCGGTCCGGGCGTCATCGGAAGGTCCAGAATCAGCGTCTCCGGCGCTTCGTTTACCGTCATCCCGGCGACGGAAAGCCGCGTGCGGCCCGCCCCGTAGAAATCGGATTCCGCCGTGGCGCCGGATTCCGGTGGGCCGCCCGCTTTGTATTTGGCGGCGGCATCCGCAACGTTGTTTTTGACGGCGGAGAAACACCAGCGGCGGTCAAAGACGGAGACCCCGACCCGCTCGTTCGGCCCAAAGAGCTTCGCGAGGTCTTGCATCATCGTTTCGAGCCGGGTCGGCTTTTTGAAAACGGTCCGCGTGGCGTCTGAATATTTTGGGTTCACGAATTCGGCGATGATGCCCTGCGTGCTTTCCAGGATGCGGGTGTAAGAGGCAAGCTTCACCACCAGGACGTTGATATTGCCCGGGAACAGGGAGAAGCCGCGCTCGTTGGGCACGTCGCCCTCCGGGCTGACTGTGGCGCGGAGCAGCGGGTCGAGCTGGTTGTATTCCACGTTGATGATCAGGTCCTTGCCGTTGCCGATCAGTCGGGCGAGCCCACCCACCGCTTCGCCGGGAATGCGGTTGACGGCGAGCGAGTTGAAATCGAATCCTTTTTCCACCGAGACGCCGAGGGCGGCGGGCAAGGCGTTGAAGACCTGGCCGTTGGTATCCTGCATGAAAACGAGGTGTTCGTAGCCCTGCGCATGAAGCCGCGCGGCGATGCCGCTGGTGTGCAGGAGCATGTGGATGTCTCCGTGGCCGTGCGGCTTGAGGACGAGCTTGTATTTTTTTTCCAGCGCAAGGTGCCCCTCGTTGTCGGCAATGGCCGGCACGAGCTCCTGCTTGAGGATGTGCACCTGCTCTTTTTGCAGGCCGAACCAGTGATGGGCTTCCAGCGAGGCGAGGGTCTTGGCGTTGGTGTCCTCGGAGGTCATGATGATCAACGGCACCGGGCGCGGGGTCTCCATGCGCGATTCCATGGCCTTGAGGCACGCGGCGTAATGGGCGAGGTAAGGGGTGGTCTCCGTCACTTCCACCGGGATGTCGAGCTTGATCCCAGAATAGCCCAGCCGCTCGCCGAGCCCGCCCGCCACCAAAACGAATGCGGTCTTGCCAAAATGGGCTTTGCCCAGGGCTTCATAGCGATCGTAGCTCGCGTCGAACTGCGTCAAATCGACGGGATTGGGCTGATGAGGGACGCAGCCTTCGAACGGATTGCTGCCTTCCTTTGCCTCTGCCAACAAGGTCCGCGCATTTGCAATGTAGCCCGCAAGTCCGCCGGGGTAGGAGCTGTTGATCCGGGCGAGGTCAGCCAAAAACGCCGCCTTCGCCTCGTCGTTGATGCCGGGTTCGTCCCAGTCCGCAAAGAGATGCTCTTGGTTTGCCTCGATCAATTGTGCAATCAGCGCCTGTTCAGCCGGGTTGTGGGTCAAATTTTCTCGATTCATGGTCTTCGGTTTTTTCATGCTGTGGGATTCCGCAACCCATTTCAAGAAGATCGTCGTCGCACTTCGCGATCAGGAGGTGATTCGAGTGGTGCAAATCCGCGGCGAAGCCGATAACTCCGGGGAGCGCAGGCGTCCCGCCGAAACGCACTTTCGCAAGGCCGCGCAAGGAATGCCCCCCAGCTTTTTGGCGACCGTTGTGGAAGTTCGCATTGGCGGGACGCCAATGCCAGCACTCGGGACGAGTGCGCTCCCCGGATGGCGCGATCTGCACTATTTTGAATCATCCCGGCAACCCAGTAAGCGTTGCATTTTCTCCGCTTCGCCGCTAATAGGGCAAGTGGACCTGCACGCGGTTTGCGTTCGCATCAACGATGAGCACAGCCAACAAGATCACCCGCATTCTTTCCGACCTCCACTTCGGCCACCGCAGCAGCCGGGTGCGGGACTTGAGCCAGATCGCTCCGTTGCTGGAAGGGGCGGGCCGTGTTCTTTTCAATGGCGATACGGTGGAAATGCTTTTCACCGACGAACGCGAGTCGGGTGCGGCCGCGATTGCCACTCTGCGCGGACTCTGCCAGGAAGCGGGGGCCGAGCCGGTTTTTCTCAGCGGCAACCACGATCCGATGCTCACCGAAACGCATTTTCTCGAATTGGCGGGGGGCGCGGTGTTCATCACCCACGGCGACATTTTGTTTCACGGACTCTCGCCCTGGAGCGTTGAAGCCGGGCTGCTGAAGACGGCGCACACGCGCGAGATGGAAGCGCTCGGGCATCCCGCCGATCTCTCGGGTCAATTCCTTGCCCTGCGACGCGCGGTGCTTGCCCTCGAACCCCTGGGGGAACAAATTCGCGCGCTGCGCAAGCCGGGGTTGCTGCACGCCATTGCCCGGCATCTCTGGCCACCATCGCTGCCCTGGCACATCGCCCGGGGTTGGGCGCGCACTCCCTTTCTTGCGGAGGCGTTCGCTTCCCGGCACGCTCCGCAATCGCGGTTTGTCGTGATCGGCCACACGCATTTCGGCGGCGTCTGGCGCGTCGGCCCGCGCGTGGTGATCAACACCGGGAGCTTCCTGCCGCTCTCGCGCCGATTCGCCTTGGATCTGGACGAGGACGCCCTCAGTGTCCGCGCAATCGTTTTCCAGGGCGGGCTGTTTCGGGCAGGCCGGGAGGTGGCGAAATTCCGATTGCACCGGTAAACGTTGCTTTTTCTTGCGAGCGCCTGTTAATAGCTTTTGAGCCGATGACCACCGCCAATAAAATCACCCTGACCCGCATCCTCATGATCCCTGTGTTCGTGATGATGGCGATCTATTACGGGCGCGGGGTGCAGCGCGGGCATGCGGAGGAATGGCAGCGGGTGGCGGCCATTCTCCTCTTCGCGTTTGCGGCGCTAAGCGATGGCCTCGACGGCTACATTGCACGGCATTACAACCAGCGCAGCCGCCTCGGGGTAATACTCGATCCCATTGCCGACAAAGGCCTGCTGTTGGCCGGGATCATCACCCTTTCCTTCTCCAACTGGCATTACGAATTCCCGCTCTGGTTCCCCATCCTGGTCATCAGCCGCGATGTCGTCATCGTCAGCGGCGCGCTGCTGCTTCGTTACCTCAACGGCGAGGTGACGGTGCGGCCGAGTTGGGTCGGCAAAACCGCCACCGCCCTCCAGATGCTCTCCATCGCGGCGGCCATGCTGCAAGTCAACCGTCTGGAATTGCCGGTCGATCCCCCGTTTTCCTGGATGGACGGGCTGGTGTTCGCCGCTGGATTTTTCACTTTCGTTTCCGGTATCGGCTACGTCATTGACGGCGTGCGCCAACTGCAAGCAGGAGGCCACGCACACGCATGAGAACTGTCGCAATCGTCGGCCGACCCAACGTCGGCAAATCCGCCCTTTTTAACCGGCTCGCCCGCCGCCGCATCTCGATCGTGCACGATCAGCCGGGGGTTACCCGGGACCGGATCACCACCGAGTGCCGCTGGGACGATGAGCCGTTCACCCTGATCGATACAGGCGGCATCGGCAGCGATGTGGATGCCAGCTTCACCGAGCAGGTCGAGGCCGAGGTGTCCGTCGCGATGGAAACCGCCGACCTGATTCTCTTCATGGTGGATGCGCAGGCGGGCCTCACCCCGGTGGACCAGGCGCTCGCCAAACGGCTGCGCAAAATCGACAAACCGCTCCTCCTCGTCGTCAACAAAGTCGATCACCCCAAGCACGAAGAACTCGATCTCGATTTCGCGCGCCTCGGGTTCAAGCAGACGCTTTGCATCAGCGCCGAGCACAACAAGGGGATCACGGATCTGGTCGAACAAATCCAGGCGCTCCTGCCCAAAGCGCCCGAGCCCAGCGAGGAGGAAGCCTCCATCGATGCGCCCGTGGAGATCGCCATCGTCGGGCGGCCCAACGTCGGCAAATCGTCCCTCATCAACGCGATCCTCCAGGATAGCCGCACGATGGTTTCCAACATTTCCGGCACCACACGCGATGCCGTGGATGTCCCGTACCGGCGGGGCGAGCGCGATTACACTTTGATCGATACCGCGGGCATCCGTCCGCGCGGCAAGCAGGATTCCACGGTGGAAATTTTCAGCGTCATGCGCTCCGAACGCAGCATCCGGCGGGCCGATCTCTGCGTGCTCGTCGTGGATGCCACCGCGGGAGTCACCGCCCAGGACAAAAAAATTGCGGGCCTCATCCAGGAAGCGGAGAAGCCGTGCCTGGTGGCTGTGAACAAATGGGACCTCGTCAAGGAAGCCGGCGAGTTTGGCACCCGCAAGGAACAGCTTGAGGCGTTGCTGGAAAAAATCCGCGTGGAATTATTCTTTGTGGATTACGCGCCGATCATCGTGCTTTCGGCTTTGAAAGGGGAGGGAATGACCCGGCTCTTCAAGCTCATCGAGCAAATCCGTGTCCAATCCCGGCTGCGCATCGGCACCGGCCCGCTCAACCGGTTGCTTGCCGAGGCTCTCACGGCTCACCCCCCGCCCGCGCGGCAGCAGAATAAGCGGCTCAAAATCGTGTATGCCACGCAGCCGGAGCGCCACGAAATCGCAGGCACGCCCATCCCGATTCCGAGCATCCTCATGTTCGTCAACCAAGCCGCCCTGCTTGTGGACAATTACCGTAAATTTCTGGATGCCCAAATCCGCAAAGAAGTGCCCTGGACCGGCCTGCCGTTGAAGTTCTATCTCAAGGAACGCGAAGCGCGGGGTCGCCGTGCGCACGAGGCGTAGCCAAAGCGCCTCGGCGTGCCGGCGCTGATGAACGACCAAACGGCGCCTTTGATTTCGGCCTTCAGCATCTGCTGCAAAATCTCGCGAACTGGGCCGGCGAGAGCCCCTCCTGTTTCTTGAAGACACGGGAAAAATGACCGGGATCATTGAATCCTACCGAATCAGCAACCTGCTTGACCGCGATCCCCGGAATTTGAAGCAGTTGCGCGGCGTGATTCATTTTGAATTTCAACAGGCATTGGTATGGGCTCTGGTGGTCGAAGCGTCGGAATAAGCGACAAAGATACGCGGGGTCGATGTGGCACTCGGAGGCCATCTGTTCCAAGGAATTGAGCTTGAGCGCGTGGGTTTCGATCCATTGGCGGCATCGCCGGTAAGTGGAAAACGCCGGTGTTCCGCTGGAGCCCAAGGGAATAGCCGTCTCCGCTATTTTCAAAAGCAGGTATTCTAAAAGGACGGTAACAATGCGTGCGGAAAATGGGGTGGCACGAAGCCCTGTTCGGATGATTTCCTCCCAGATCGCCATCACTTCGCCGGGCGCGGATGTCTGGAGAGCTTCGCCCATGGCCGGTCCGTGGTGTTCCAAAAGCTGTTTTGCGCGATTGCCCGAAAAATCCAGAAAGTATTTTACCATCGGTTCCTGCGGATCGCAGATGATCTCCTGCGAAATGCCCGGACCGTAACTGAAAAGGGTTCCGCCTGCCAGAGAATGGGTTTTTCCATTGAGCACCGCCGTTCCTTTTCCGTGCGCCACAAATTCAATCCCCATATATGGGAAGCTTGAACGGTGGATCTCATAATCGCTCGAGCAGTGTTCCCGCCCCCCGGCGCGCACAGCCAGGGGCGATGCCTTGGAAGACCTGGCTTCCATGTGAAACCGGCGGGCTTCCGCAATCTGGAGCGAGAAAAAATCCGGCTGTCCATTCGATGGCATGGCTCTTCTTACAATACGATTCTTCGAAGTCAATAATATCCATATACCAGACAAGATCCTCCATTCCATTGCCTGTGTTTATGGGGTATGGTGGCGCAAGATAAAAAAAAGGCGAGGTCAATATTGGTCATAGTCACCCCCTCGGGCCTCAGATTGCAAATTTACAAACCCTAAACAGAAAAACGATATGGCAGACACTCAATACAGCAGCACCACCAAGAAAGATGACCTCATTGTCATTGCGGGGGCTGGCGGATTCATTGGTGGCGCACTGGCGCGCTATTTCCAAAACAAAGGCTTCACCAACATCCGCGCGGTGGACAAAAAACCGCTGCCGCTCTGGTATCAACGTGTGGAAGGAGTGGAAAACCTCTGCCTGGATCTCACCAACGAAGAATACTGCAAGATCGCGGTACGCGGGGCCAAGGAAGTTTACAACCTCGCCGCCGACATGGGCGGCATGGGCTTTATCGAGCGCTTCCGCATCATGTGCCTGCGCAGCATCCTTATTAACACCAACCTCATCGAGGCGGCCTACAATGCCGGTGCGGATCGCTATTTCTTCTCCTCCTCCGCCTGCGCCTACAATGTCAAACTCCAAGAGGACCCGAACTGCCTGGCTCTAAAGGAATCTGATGCTTATCCCGCTTTTTCCGAGCGTGGTTACGGATGGGAAAAACTTGTTTCCGAAATGTTCTGCCAGGAATACACGGCGGAACGCGGCATGAAGACTGCCATCGCCCGTTTCCACAACGTCTATGGGCCGTGGGGCACCTGGGACGGCGGCCGCGAAAAGGCTCCCGCCGCCATGTGCCGCAAAGTCGCGGAGGCCAAAGACAAGGGCATCTGCTCGCTCGAAATCTGGGGCGACGGAACGCAGGCCCGCAGCTTCATGTATATCGATGACTGCGTGTTGGGCATCGACAAAATCATGCATTGCGATGCGCTCAACGCCACGCCGGTCAATCTCGGCACCAGCGAAATGATTTCCATCAACGCCCTCGCCGACATCGCGATGGAATGCGGCGGCATCAAACTGGAAAAGAAATATTTGTTGGATGCGCCCAAGGGTGTGGCCGGACGCAACAGCGACAACACCTTCATCAAGAGCGTTCTGAATTGGGAACCCTCGATAACCATTGCTGACGGATTGAAGAAAACCTACGCATGGATCCAATCGCAGTATGATGATCGCAAGGCGGGCAAAAGCACCGTCAAGGACATCGCCTAAAGGCGACCATGGGTTCAATGCACAGCCGCAAGCTTGCCGATGTGATCGGCAATTTCCCTTACAGGATCGCACTGGCCGGGGGATGGATTGACCAGCCTTTCTGCTCAAGCCTCAATCCCACCCCCCCCGGCTCAATGGTCGTGGTCGGGGTGGAGCCAGAGTTCCTTTGGATGGAGCGGGCAGGCATCGGGACCGGAACGCGCAATGTGGCACTGAAGCTCTGGGGCTGTTTGCCCGAAAGGGACCCGGCCCAGCTGGTGGAAGAGTTGTATTCCAGCGAAAATCAAGGAATGAAGGACCCGTCGGGCTCCCAGGATATGATCGGGCTGATCTATCCGGGGATCAACCGCCTTGACTACGATGCCAGCCACCGCTGCGGCATTTTTCCAAGCCATATTGCATCCAACACCAACCCGGAAATCGCCAAGTGGCTGGAGCAAGTCATCAACATCCTGCCGATCGGCCCACGGCCTCCCGGTTATTCCCCGCTCGGCATCAAGAACCTTGATCCCGGCTGGGTCCAGCGATTGGGTCAAAGTGGAAAGGCATGTTTTGACGCCATTCTCACCAAAGATCTCGGCGCGCTCGGGGCTTCCATGAACGAGTGCATGCTGTGCTGGAAAACGCTGCTTCCGAATACCGTGGCCCATCCAACCATCGATACCGACCTGATCGGATTGCTGGCATTTTACCAATCCCGCTATCCCGGCGCGATGTATTCGGGTTGTGGCGGCGGCTATCTTTTTGTGGCATCGGAAGAACCCGTCCCGGGTGCGTTCCGCATCAAAGTCCGCCTGGCCTAAACAAAACCTACCGTGAAACGCGTCATCGTATCCTCCGCATTTGATGATTTTCAATCCAGGGACATGCGCTTCCTGGAGGAAGCGGCCAAACTCGGCGAGGTGCATGTGCTCCTCTGGTCCGACGAAGCCATCCGATCCGTAACCGGCTGCCCACCCAAGTTCCCGTATGCCGAACGCCTTTACTTCGTACAGGCAACGCGCTATGTGCGGCAGGTCCACGCCTCCGGCCCGGAACTTGTTCCCGATACCCTTCCGGCGCTGGATCTAAAGCCTGATGTATGGGCCGTCTCTGAAAAAGACGCCGGGGCTGCCAAAAAAGCCTTTTGCGAAGCCAATCATATTTCGTATCACATCATTACGGCTGCCGAGACCACCGGGTTTCCCGCCCCGAAGCCCCAGCCCCCCACGGGACGCAAAAAAGTCGTCGTCACGGGGTGCTACGACTGGTTTCACACCGGGCATGTCGCCTTTTTTGAAGAAGTCTCGGCCTTGGGCGATCTGTATGTTGTCGCGGGCAACGACGCCAACCTTCTCCTGCTCAAAGGAGAGGGGCATCCCATGTTCCCTCAGGAAGAGCGGCGCTACACCTGCGGCTCGATCCGCTACGTCACCGAAGCGCTCATTTCCAGCGGCAGCGGCTGGATGGATGCAGAACCGGAAATCCTCAATACCATCAAACCGGATATGTACGCCGTCAACGAGGACGGCGACAAACCAGAGAAACGGGACTTCTGCAAAAAGCACGGAATCGAATTTGTTGTCCTAAAACGGCTCCCAAAAACAGGACTTTGCAAGCGATCCAGCACCGATTTACGAGGATTCTAGTGTAGTGTTTCACAAATAAGGGATCATAAGGTTTCGGCGTTTTCCGCTTCCATTTTCTGGCGGGCGCGCTTGATCTTCGCGAGAATTTCCGCGCCCTTTGCCTTCCAAACATAACGCGTGGGAGCAAGGTTGCGCTC
>CAIYQA010000494.1 GCA_903928175.1 uncultured Spartobacteria bacterium
CTCTCTCACACGCATACCCCCAGGGCGCTGCCCTGGGCTCGTTTACTCAGCCCCTTCGGGGCGAGAGGAATGCGACAAATTAAACCGAAACTGGTCTAGGTTCTCTAGCAGCAGGCGGTTAGGGCTGAAAGCCCGCACCATTTCCGGGCTGCTGGTGCGGGCTTTCAGCCCTTAGCCACTTCTTTGCTCGATACCTGGGGCGCTGCCCCAGGCTGGTATGCTTGCGGGCCTTTGGCCCTCCAAACACAACGAACTCTCACTACCTTTACTGCACCCGTTCACGCGCCAAATACTTTTCACCACGAAGGAGGGAACAAGTATTTCCCTTTTCTTTCCTTCGTGGGCTTCGTTATCTCGGTGGGCTTCGGGGGGATACCGCTTTTTCTACCCAGCGAAGACGGCGGCGATGGTCACGTTGTCTTGCCTGGGGTTGTTCAGTTCGGTGATGGCGTCGAACAGCCCGCGGATCAGTTGGGGTGCCGTCAGGCTTTGATTCCCGGCCAAGTGGGCGGCGAGGGAGGACTCATCCATTACTTGCAGCCCGTCGCTGGCAAAGAGCAGGATATCCTTGGGTTGCAGATCAAACGGGTTGGAGGGGGCGTCGATGATCGGGATATCGTCTCCCAACAAGGCAGACCGGATCACATTGCGTTGCGGATGCATCGAGAGCGCCTCGGGGGGCAATTTGCCCTTGGCGATTTCGCTGGCGATGAAGGGCCGCATCGAGTGGTCGGCATTCAAGCGTTCCAAGGCTCCCCGGCGGAAGAGAAACAGGGGGGAATCGCCCACGCTGATCCACTGAAGCCGGGTGCGGGAGACGGTCGCGGCGAGCAGCGTGGTCCCCATGCCGCTCAATGCGCCTTGGGAATCGTCGATGGATTGGGAAATGCGCTCGTTGGCGTAAAAAAGGCTTTCCTGCAAGGCAAAGGCGTCGTTGGAATCGAGCGTCGGCTTGTGCTGGAAGAATTCTTCGACAAAAGCCTCCACCGCAGTCTGGCTGGCTTTTTGCCCGGCCAAATGCCCCCCGAGCCCATCGGCGATCACCACCAGCAGCTTCTCCACGTCGCCGTCCGTATCGGAAATGATCGAGAAGGCATAGGAATCCTCCTGCGCTTTCCGGCTGCCCAAAAGTTGTCTTCCAGCGAAGTCACGACCAATTTTCATCGTGGGTGACGCAAACGGTTTGAGGGTTGGCTGGGAGGAGACTGCTGCGACATTTTTCTAGCCCTGCTGTTGCGACCAATCGAAATCAGGACCGCAGAGCGGAATAAATTTGAGGGTGGTTTTCCCAAGGGAAATGGTTTCGCCGCCGGTGAGTTGCGCCGGTTGCAACACGGGGGTCTCGCCGAGGTAGGTCAGGTTTTGACCACCGCCGTGCATGAGGTAGAATTTACGTCCGCGCGGGTCGTAGGTGATGGTGGCATGCACCTTGCGCGAAATTTCGGCGTCGCCAAAGTCGAGGCGGCAGCGCTGGCCTTCGGCCCGGCCGATGCTGTTCATCCCGTGCCCGAGTCGGGCGAAGTTGCCCTGGCCCGGCCCGGCAATGATCACCAACCAGCCAACCAGCGGATCGGCCATCGCGTCATCCGGTCCGGCTTCGCGGCTCCGGGAGGAGGGGCGGATGATGACGGTTTTGTCGTCCTCGGATTGCCCGAAGGGGTTCTCCCCGGGTGCCTCAGGCTCCGTCGTGGGCCGGGAGAGAATCCGGGTTTTTTCCAGATCGTCCTCCTCCATGGAAGAAGACGGGGATCGGGGCGTCGGCGGGGGCGGCTGAGGCATCGAACGGCGGATGAGGCGTGTTTTTTCGTGGTCGTCTTCCATTTGGGTGGGGAGGTGAAAGGATTATCTGCGGTAGAAGCGGAAACGCACTTCGCCCAGTTCGACCAGGTCGCCGTCTTTGAGGTTGGACTGGGTGACGCGCTGGTCGTTGACGCTCAGGCCGTTGCCGGAACCGAGGTCGGTGATATAATAGGTGCCATCACGCTGGGCGTGGATTTCGGCATGGTAGCCGGAAATGCTGGTGTTGGTGAAAACGACATCGTTATCGGGGCGGCGTCCGATGCGGTTGGCGGTCTTCAAAAGCGGGATGCGCTTGGATTCGGCATCCTGCATTTCCAGGAAAGCTGTGGGGGCAGTTTTGGGTTTGCGCTTTCTCAGGACAAGAACCGCGCCGATCAAAAGCACGATCGAGCCCGCGCTAAAGAGGTTGCCCGCAGTGAGTCTGTCCAGGAGTCCATTGCCTGCCACGGGGGCGGGTGCGAGCGGCTTGGCGACAGGGGCCGCTGGCTTCGCAGGCTCCGGGGTCGCGGTGGGCAGAGGCGTCGGGAGAGGGGTGGCGCTCGGGAGCGGAGTCGGCGTGGGGAGCGGAGACGGTGTGGGCGTGGGTGTGGCCACGGAAACCACGGGAAGAGCGGCGGGGGTTGTGGCAGGCGTTGTGGCGGGGGTGGGCTGTTCCAAGGCCGCGCGCTTGTGCACGTAACTGAAAGTCTCGCCGTTGCGGGTTGCGATTTCGAAAGTGACATCCCCTGCCGGGGCGAGCGTGTCGAGCGGCAACACCAGTTCGCCGCCGGAATTGACCGATTCGAGCACCGCTTGGGCGAAATCCGCGTTTTCCTTGAGCCGCGCCTCGCGTTCCGGGGAACCCATCCTTGCGCGGACGTACAGGCCCCGGGTTTCGCTGGCGATCTTTTCCAGATTGCCCAGCGCGGGAATATCCGCCCCGGTCTCCGGGCAGCCCATCGCAAAGACCATCACGTTGTGTTTGTGCGCCGTTTTGACCAGGTCATCCACCGTGAAGCCGTTGTCCTCGTCTTTCCCGTCCGAGAGGATGAGCAATGCCCTGCGTGTGGCGGGAACGGCGGCGAGTTTGTCAATGGCGAGCATCCCCTGCCGGTAGATCCGCGTGCCCAGGCCGTCCGCTTTCAGGCCGGCGATTTTATAGCGGATTTCCGCGAAAGGCGCGCCGATGGGAGCCACCTCGACCAGGTCATTGGCAAAGGAGGAAACGCCGATGAGATCGCCCGGCTGCGCATGGGAGAGCAAGGCTTGGATGAATTGCTTGTTGTCCTCAATCGTCCGGTCCCGTGGCGCGCGCGAGGAGCCGACGCTCGTGTCCACCAACACCAGGATGGCGCTGCTGTTGAGCGGGTTGTTGGAAAAGGGGATCAGGCGGAATTCCAACGCTTTGCCTCCCTGGGAGACCGCGATTTTGGTCACCTCCGCTGAAGGAAAGAGGCGGTATTGGAATTTCAGTTGGGCTTTTGGGGTTGTTTCTTCGCTCGAACGGGAGAGCGCCGGGTCGAGTTCCGCCCGGGCGATGGGCAGAAGAGCGGCGAAGGCGAGGAGGGCTGCGAGCCCAAGTTTTTGGGCGCGCGTTGAAGGCTTATTCCGAAAGGGAATCATTGGTTTTACTCTCTATCCAAAAGGGTTGTAAACACAACGACAAAATCGGGAGCTGCGTGTCTCAAAATGGAAAGGAGAGCCGTTATTTGGCCCCCGCTTTTTTGTCCGGCGTCACGCAGCGGAACCCGATGTTGTCGTATTCATCATTGGGAAAGGAATAATAGCGGAAAGAGGAGAGAAGAATATCCTGTGTGCAACTGTTCCAGGCGCCGCCGCGCAAGACCCGCCGCCGCTGGAAGCTGTCATACCAATCCTCGCACCATTGCCAGACATTGCCGCTGATGTCGTAGAGCCCGTAAATGTTTTCCGGGAAAGCCCCCACGGGCGAGGTCTTTTCGTAATCGTCTGCCATCAGCGTGCGATTATAATTTCCGGCCCCCCTGGGCGGCGGCCAGGTGTCTCCCCAAGGGTAGTTGCGCTTGAAGTTCCCGTCCTTTTCCTTGGGCGTCGAGCCGGTCTCCGGCGGCAACCCCACCGCAAGGCTCCATTCCGCATCCGTTGGCAGCCGATATTCCCGGCCTTCCTTGGCGGAAAGCCATTGGCAAAACGCCTTGGCGTCCTCCCAAGTCACATTCACCGCGGGGTGGTTCACCTCTTGCGCAAACGACGGCTTGGTCCATTTCCGGCCTGTGGCCTGCACAAAGGCTCTGTAATCCTGCACGCGTGTGTCCCAGATGCTGAAGAGCAGCCCCGTTCCCGGCACCGGCACGAATTTCATCCCGAGGCTGTTTTCAAAAACGGCCGGTTTGTGCGGCGGCCGGATGGCTGCGGCCGCAAGGGTGGAGTCTGCGCTCACCAAAGCGGGGGGTGCCTGACTGGGGCGCATGAGCAGCGCCAATCCGCCCCCCACGACCGTCAGCAGACCGCTGGCCGCCAGAAACAGCAGCACCGGAACGATGAACGGAAATTTCCGTACGGTTTTCAACACCCGCAATTCCGGGACAGTGACGATGGGAGAATGGGTGGTTTTGGCAGCAGCTTGCTCTTCCGGCGGTTTCGGAGTCTCGCCGGGATTCCCGGGGGCTTCGACCGGCACGACCTGTTTTACGCGGAGAACCGGCGCGGGTCTGCGGACGGGAAAGCTCGCCCGGGGTGTCCACCCGAAACTCGCCCGCCATTCGCTGATGTTCTGGGGCCGATCCTTCGGTTTGACCCGTAACGCCCAGTCGATGGCCTGCATGAAGAGCGGCCGGAAACCGTCCAGGCCGCGGTAACTCAGCCATACAAAATCATCGTCACTCATCCGATCCGCCGACATGGGCGGCTTCTCCCCGGTGATTGCCCGCGCGGCCACGGCGCCCAACGCGTAAATATCCGTCCACGGCCCCTGTTTGCCTTTGACCTGGTATTGCTCGATGGGCGAATAGCCGTGCGTCACGAGCGAAGTCATGGGCGTGGTGCCCTCCAGGAGTTTGCGGGCCGAGCCGAAATCGAGCAGGATGGGCTGGATGCCCCGGCGCAGCAGGATGTTGTCGGGCTTGATGTCCCGGTGCAGCAGACCCGCCGCGTGGACTTCCTCCAGCCCGGCCAGCAACGGCTCCAGAATCAGGCGCATGCTGTGTTCGTCCGCCTCGCGCCCGATCCGGCGCAGCCGCGCCTCGTAACTCTCCCCCTCAATGTAATCCATCACCATGTACACCGTCCCGTTCGCTTCGATCAACTGGTGGACTTCGACGATGTTGGGGTGTTTGAAACTGGCCAGCACGCGGGCTTCCTCCATGAACCGCTCCTTGGCCCATTCCCAATTGGAGGTGAGTTCCTCACTCTGCGCCGCCACCTGGCCCTCCTTGATGCGCGCCACAATCCCATCCGGGAGCAGTTCCTTTACGGCCACCCTCCGGCCCAGGTGGCTGTCCTCGCCCAAATAGGTGATCCCAAAGCCCCCCTTGCCAAGTACACGGGTCAACTCGTAATTTGCCAGCCTGAAGCCACTGGGCAATGCGAGTTGGTGGGTTTCCATGAAAATGAGATCAGAGCGGCGTTGAAAAAATAATATTCCAGCTTCGATCATGCCAGCCGACGAAAATGCAGCAAAACTTCGCCGGTTTCGATCCGGTCGCCGTCCGCGATGGGCACCGGACGGAACGGGACAAGTCTCCGGCCATTGACCCGGGTGCCGTTGGAAGAGTCCAGATCCTCGACCTCAAAATGGCCGTTGCGGAAAATCAACGAGCAGTGCCGGCCCGAAACGCTCGTGTTTTTAATGCAGAGATGCGCCGATTTGCTGTTGCGCCCGAGAATGAGCCGCCCGCCATTTTCCCGTTGCAGCCGGTCTTGTACGGCAAAGCGGATTTGGGCGCGGGTTTCGATGTCCTCGCCTTGGAGGGTGCAGAGGAGTTGATCCGCAAAACTGGGCCGGGGGGTGAGCGGGGGGGCGGCGACCGGCTTGGGCGGCTGGACTTGCTCCCTGGGTTGCGGCAGAACGCGCAGAACCAAAGAGAAGGCCAGCAGACCGAGGGCGGCACCGAAGGAGTCGATCAGCACATCGGTGATTGTGCCGTTGCGTCCAGGGACAAAGAGTTGGTGCAACTCGTCGCTTGCCGCATAGGCGGTAGACAACACCCAGGCCGAGGAGATCCATTTGCGAACCTCCCCCCGGTCATGGCAAAGGGCGCGCAGAAGCAGGAGCGCCAGCAACGCGAACTCCGTCATGTGGGCGGCCTTGCGCGCGAAGAATTTGATCCACTCGAGTTGATTGAAGGTGATCTTCGGGAAAATCCATCGGAAGAGGGGTTCAAGGATGCTCGAGGAATGCACCACGGAAGCCGAGTCGGCGGAGACCGAAAAGATGAGAACCATCCAGAGCGCGGCTGGTCCCCAGCGCTTCAGAATCCCCAGCCAATCTGCGGAATAAATTTTCGGGCTCATGGTCAGAAATGTTTATTAAATCAAAAAACCCCGCCTATCGCTAGACGGGGTTTTACGTATATCGGAGCCTTTAGGCAATCGCGGAATGTTAAGGCAGGAAAAACCGGGTGCCGGGTCCGGAACCCTGGCGTTTCAGAGCCGTGGGATTATTTGCGATGAATTTGCGGATGCGCAACGGATCCTGCCCGACACGGGCGGCGATATCCTTGGCATTGAGGCCGTTCATGCCGAATTGGGCCATGGCTTTGAGCACCAACGGTTTCAAATCTTCATCCGTGATGGATGCGCGGCGGGTGCGGCGGGTGGCCAGGGCAACTGCGGGTTCATCGGCTTGCTTGCCGGTCAATTGGGCGAGTTCCTTTTCAAGATCGACAACCGCTTTGCGCGCTTCAGCGAGTTTTTCGCGGAGTTCAACGAGCGCCTGTTTCTTCAAATCCTGGATTTGCCGTTCAAGTTGTTCGATCTGTTCGGATGCAGTGAGTGTGGACATGGTAGGGTATTACTGGCCGTTGAAAAATGCAGCGTGAAATCGCCGCAAGGAATTTCCCAACGGGAAAGGCGATATTGCCCTGTGGATCAATGGCTTGACAAGTTCCAATTTTTTCCCGGTCTGCGGGAAATTGCGTTTGGAGAAATGGGTTGGGAGGGACTCGAACCCTCAACCAACGCCTTAAAAGGGCGCTGCTCTACCATTGAGCTACCAACCCGCATTGCTCCCGCCTTTTGCTCCCAGCGCTCCTGCGAGCGGCTGGGGATAAAGGCAAGGGTCGGACTGTTTACGCCAGCGCAGCTCAACTGGCAAGAAAAATGAGCGCAGCAGAAAAGCCCCCTTTTATTCCGGAGCCCGGCCTGCCTTTTGGATTCGGGCCGCCACGTGCCGCAACGGGGCGGAACCCAGGGCGGCTATCGCCCCCCAGACGAGGAGGAGGCGAACCTCTTTGCGCGAAACCTTGAGCCGGTGCGCCGTCTCCAGCGGGCGGTGCCGTTCCAGGAGCGCGAGCGTCCGCACCCCCAGCGCCCACGGTAAAAAGCACGCCAGCCGCAGCCGCCACGGGCGCACGGCCTGGATGTAACGCAACCCGTCATCCAAATGAGCGCGGGCCCGAGCCATCCAGCGATCACAAACCAAGCGGGCAAGCTCCGGCGCTGTCCGAAGCGCACCGGGTTCGCACCCAAGTTCGTCCGCCGGGAAATAACAACGTCCCTGGGCCAGGTCCGCAGGGGCATCCCGCAGAATGTTGACCAGTTGAAGCCCTTTGCCGAACGAGGCTCCGAGTCTTGTGAGCTCTTCCAGCCCAACCCCCGGCGCGTAACCGGGCAGGCGTGCGCTGCAAAGCCGGGTCCAAAACTCTCCCACGCACCCAGCGACACTGTAAGTGTAATCCTCCAGCGCATCGGCGTTGGCCAGCGCACGGACCGTTCCATCGTTCCCGCAGCCAAACCGGGTTAAATCGAGCATCTGGCCCCGAAGAATCTCGCCCAACACCCCGGCAACCGCTTTTTGGTCCGGCATTGTCTCCAGCAATCTCCAGAGGGTCGGGGTGTTTTCCAGGAGAGCCCGCTCGGAGGGATCAGGCACCAGCGGGGCGAGTGCAGTTAAATCCGGCGGCGGCCCGTCCCCACGAGCCGCCTCCGCCATTTGCCGCAAAAGGGCGAGCCGTTCTGCCACGGGCGCGCTCGCGCTGTCGGCGACAGTGTCACTCGTGCGGGCCAGCAGATAAGCCAACCCGACCGCATCGCGCACGGCAGGCGGCAGCAGCCGGATCGTCAGGTAAAACGACCTGGAAACTGCCGCCAATAACCGGTTGAGCCCGTGTCGCATCCCGCGTGTATAGCGCGGGAGCCTAGAGCAAAGCAAGCGAACGCAAAGTCGCGGCGTCGAGTTGCCCCGTTACGGGCAACCGGCAATCCGCCTGCCACTCGCGGATGGCCGCGCGCGAACGCGGGCCGAGATCGCCATCGATTGCCCCGCGGTAATACCCTTTGCGGGCCAGCGTGCGTTGCACATCCACAGCCAGATCGCCCGCTATCTCGCGGCCTTCAACCACCGGGCGCGGAGCGACTACCACGGGAGCCGGTTCATAATAATAAGGAGCCGGGCCGTAATAATACGGCGCGTAATACGGAGTGGAATAAAGGCCGACCCCCACACTCACGCGCGGTCCACCGTAATAGCTGCCGTGATAACCTCCATGATAACGGTAATCGTGCCGGTCAGGCCGGTCAGGCCCGTCTGCCAAAACGGGGAGGGCGAGCACGCCGAGTGTCGCCACAGTCAGGGATACAGATTTCAAGAGACTCATAGATGGGATGATTTGGGATGGGAACGCAACGGAACGCTGGTTTTTTCAAAACCGAAAACGGCTTCGCCCCGGTGCGTCGGAGTTGATCTATTGTGGCACAAGCCGGAGCAAGTTCAACTTTTTCACTGCTTCTCCCTCGCAATCCAGCCGCCGCCGAGCACGCGGTCGCCAGCATAGCAAACCGCGGCCTGCCCGGGAGTGACCGCCCGTTGCGGAACCTCGAGCCGGACACGCGCGCACCCGTCGCCGAGCGGTGTGATCGTGGCGTCCGTGCCGGGATGGGCTGAGCGGATTTTGACATTCGCCTCGAACGGCCCCGACGGTGCGCCAGCCAGCCAGTTGCAGCGTTCGATGGTGAATTCCTGCAAATATAAATCCTCGCTGGAGCCGACAATGACGCGATGGGTATTCGGGTCGATATCGATCACATACAACGGCTGGGGCGAGCCGCCCGGGAGGCCCTTGCGCTGGCCGATGGTGAAAAGCTCGATCCCGTCGTGCTCGGCCAGGCGCCTGCCGCTCGTGTCGTAGATGCCGCCGGGATGGAAATCCCCCTCCGCCAGGCGCGCGCGCAAAAACGCTTTGTAGTCGTTGCCGGGAACAAAGCAAATCTCCTGGCTGTCGGGTTTGTCCGCCACTTTGAGCCCGATCTGATGCGCGATGGCGCGGATCTCCGGCTTGGACATTGCGCCCAGCGGAAGCAGCGTGCGCCCGAGCTGTTGCTGGCTGAGGCTGAAGAGGAAATAACTCTGGTCCTTGCGCGTGTCGCTCCCCTTGCGCAGCACCGCGCGGCCTTCGCAATGTTCGAGCAGGGCATAGTGGCCGGTGGCGATGAACTCCGCGCCCAGCGCATGCGCCTTGGTCCAAAGATTGCCGAATTTGACCTTCTCGTTGCAGATGACACACGGGTTGGGCGTGCGCCCGGCGCGGTATTCGCCGGCAAAATAATCGATCACGGTTTTCTCGAACTCCGGCGACTCATCAATGACATAGTGCGGAATGCACAGGGTATGGGCGACCGCCCGGGCATCGGCAATCGCCGAGGGACCGCAACAGGCGTCTTCGGCCTGCGAAATGCAGCTCGTCAGCCAGACTTTCATTGTCATGCCGACCACATCGTACCCCTGCTCTTTGAGCAGGTGGGCCGCGACGGAAGAATCAACGCCGCCGCTCATGCCGATGACGACGCGGGGTTTTGTGGACATGCGCACACGATACGCAATTTTCCACAGATGAAAAGGCGAACCCTGGAGCTTCCTTCTTCGGGCTGCCTGTGTTAACCTGCGCGGTCTGCGGATGTCTTCTCTTTCCTCAATTTACCTGGATCACAACGCGACCACGCCGCTCGCGCCCGAGGCGCTGGCCGCGATGCTCCCTTTCCTGGCGGGAGAGTACGAGGGCACGTTCGGCAATCCCTCCAGCATTCATGCGGCGGGACGCGTCGCGCGCGCGGCCGTGGACGATGCCCGCGACCGACTCGCGCAACTGCTGGGCGCGCGTCCCCACGAGATCGTCTTTACCAGTGGCGGAACGGAGGCGGACAACCTGGCCCTCCTCGGCCTGGCTCGC
>CAIYQA010000495.1 GCA_903928175.1 uncultured Spartobacteria bacterium
CATCCTTCTCGATCTTGGCGTAGATGGCATTACCCCTGAAGAACTGAGGACATTGATTGAACCTCGCGGGGAGGTTAAGGTGATTGCGGCTGGTCTTGAAATTAAGGAACCTGCTGTAAACGCTCCAAAAACAAAGGCCACTGAACCCGAGTCTGAATCTGCAAAGCCAAAGACAAAAGAAGCCTCGCCCGTGACTCCGAAAGTGAAACAGGCCTCAGCAAACGAGCAGACCTCGAAATATCTCTCTATGCAGTAGGAAAGTTGGTAAAGCAAAAATCTAATGGTCATGAACGACGCGCTGTTACAACCGATTGAGGGTGGTGATCCATGCGGGGAAGACATTTCCGCATCTGCGGTGTTGTATCAGTTGGACACTCTGGTCGGCGGTAAACCAGAGACCCAGTTTTCCGCAGCTCAGGAGCCGGATTGGCGGGCCATCGAAAAACTTGCGGCCGCGACCCTTCAGAAATCCAAGCATCTGTCGGTCTTTGTAATCTACACCGTGGCTCTTCTTCGGCTTCGTGGTTTGGAGGGAGGCGCAGCAGGGTTGGATTTGCTTTCTAGCAATCTCAAAAACTATTGGGAAGGCATCTATCCCCGACTCGATCCAGGAGACAATAATGACCCCACCGAGCGTCTCAGTATTCTCGCAGCGCTCACAGCCCCGTTGGGTGCGGGAGATAACATTCGATTTATCGAGCGCTTACGGAGTGCGACACTCTTCAAGTCTCAAGTTCTTGGCGCCGCCACTCTGGAGGGCTTGGATGCGGCTGGAGAGGCGGCGACGGGACAATTCCGCGCGGCGATCGCCGCCGAACCGGCGGAGAATGTTGCTGCATTGACTGGATTGGCAAAACGGCTGACTGCTTCGGTTGAGTCGATGATCTCGTTTCTCGATGAAGCGGTAGAACCCCGCTACCGTTGCTCATGGGCTTTGCTCAGTGAGACAGTCAAGAAAGTGGAGCTGCTATTCGCCTCCGCCGAAGCAATTGAAGTCGAGGATGCGACGTCGGCAGAAGAGCCGACCTCGGAGCGTATTCCCGGCACCTCTTCTCCGACGACCGCATCCATTGCTCGCTCAGCCAAGCCAGCGAGTGCAACGATTGACAGTCGGGAGGACGTCATTAGAACCTTGGACAAACTCTGTGATTATTACAAAAATAATGAGCCCGCAAGTCCTGTTCCTTTGCTGCTGAAACGCGCAAAGGGGCTGGTTCAGAAGAATTTTCTGGAAATTGTGGAAGACATTTCCCCTGAAGCCCTTGTGCAAATAAAGAATCTTGCGGGGATACGAGAATAAATGCTTAAATAATCCTGACAGCCCCTTTTTCACCCCTCAAAAAAAACAAACTACTATGGCATCTCCATCCAGTCAGAAATTCATAGCCAGGAATAGGGCCCCACGCGTTCAGATCGAATATGATTTGGAAGCATACGGAGCGGAAAAGAAAGTTCAGCTTCCATTCATCGTCGGCGTGATGGGCGATCTCTCCGGTAAACCCGCCGAGAAACTGCCCGAGATTCAGGATCGCAAGTTCCTTGAAATCGATATCGACAATTTTGACGACCGTTTGAAGGCTTCCAAGCCACGCGTGGCATTTTCGGTTCCCAATACCCTGACGGGCGAAGGAAATTTGGCTGTCGACATCACATTTGAGAGCATGGATGATTTTTCACCTGCGGCAGTTGCTCGCAAGGTGGATGGGCTACGGAAACTTCTTGATGCTCGAACTCAGTTAAAGAATCTGACGACCTATATGGACGGCAAGTCGGGAGCGGAAGACTTGATTGCGAAAC
>CAIYQA010000496.1 GCA_903928175.1 uncultured Spartobacteria bacterium
ACCCAAAAGAAAAGACGATCATAGTCGCAAGAGGGGCGGGCGTATTCATTCAGCCCGTCAAAGAAGCGTTGATGCAAAACGGGTGGTGTCTATACACAAATACGGGAACTTTAAGAACCGTTGGAACTGCCGGGAAGCGCGTCGATTTGGAAAGCTCTTTTTGCGTCCATGCTCGATATTCTCTCAGTGTTCTTGATGGGAGATACACGACGCCACAGGATAAAATAACCGGCGTTTTTTTATCCTGCGGGGTTCTGCTGCCTTTCATTCCCTTGTTCCCGACTTACACCGATATAAATATCTCTGTAATGGACAACCAGACGGGGCGCGAGGTGCTTACGATTACCGGATCAGGCAAAGAGACCGGGCTCAAGCGCGTCATTCAAGAGAATATGTAATGCCAGGCCAACGCAAAAAAGGGAAAAAGCTCGTCACATTCTGGCTGTCTCCAAAAGAGCGCAAGCAACTGCGCGAGAAAGCCAGGCAGGCCGGGCTTTCCGTCTCGGATTTCATCATCCTGAAATGCAAGATTGAGCGGGATGAGAATTAAGATTCTGGAGCCGTGGGCGTCTTCTTCTCCTGAATCACGCACGCACGCCTACATGCCTCACAGCGATGCGCAATCTCCGCGTCCACCATCTGGAGCAGCCGGATCAACTCTTGGCAAGTCGCCGTATCCAGAATGCGCCGGATGAGTTCTGCATTCATGGAGTCACAGGGTTTGAAACGGTATCAGGAATGGGTAGCGTGAAATCCGCCGCGTCCATCAGCAGGTAGGGAACCACGGCGATGCCCGCCGCCTTCATGGCGGCGTAAATCGTCTGGATGAAACCGCTCCATGTCGGGTCTTGGAAATACCCGTCCCCATTGTGGATGATCTGGCAGCCTGCACTAAACCGCTTGGTATCTGTTCCCGTTCCGCCGCTATGCAGATGAATGCCGAAATCCCCGCTTTCCTGTCCCTTCACGTTCCCGTTGGTATCCAGGCGGTCAATCGTGAAATCCTCCGCTTGGATCAGGCATGGCCACGCGGGATTTCCCTTGTGAATCCCCCGCCCAAACAAATGCACGCCGTCAACCAGCTGGGCGCACCCGTCCGGGTTGATCGGGTTCAGGATCAACGGCAACGAAGGATCAACACTCGCCAGCCATGCCGTTACCGTCCCGGCGTTTTCATCCACCACGAATATTAAATCGTCGTAGATGTCCACCCGGTTCGGATGGCCGATTTCCAGCGCACCGCGAACTCCCACCAGTTTCAGCGGGGAATCTGCGGCGCGCTGGCCACTCCAGAGCGGTTTGAAATCAGCGGGCGTCATGGCTAAACAGGCTCGGCCTTCACGATAGGAACGGGAGGGTTCTTGGCAATCTCGGCGTCAACCTCGGCTACCGTCTTTTGATCCAGGTGCCATTTGTTAGCTGCGATATTGAGCATAGCCACCACGAACGCCGCCAGCCACCCGGCTACCTCCTGCGGGCTGCACAACGCCGCCACGGTAGGGAAATGCGCTGAGAGCCAAGCGAACCCGGCCATGACCGCAAACAGAATCCCAGAGGCCACGGCTGCCGCGATTTTCCCGGCGAACTGCCGGATGATGAATTGAACGAGTGAGTTTACCATGTCGTGTCTCCTTTGATCCAGAATTGGACTTCTGGACGATTGTGGATGTCTTTATGCTCCCGGTTGAACTGCACTGACGGGCGCAGGTGCCACACTGGAGGCGGAAGCTGCGGGGGTTGCGGTGGCCGTGATAGTGGCCCGCATGAGCGCGACTGAATCCTCAATGGACTTGTTGAGCAACTGCTGACCAGCAGCAATGCCAGCAGCAGCAGCGGCGGATTTAAGTTGTTGCATTGCATTGGCGAATTTCTCTGTGCCCGATGCGCCAGGGGTTTCCGCCGCAATCACGGCATTCATGGCGAGCGGGGCGAGTTGGATGAGAAGATTTCCAGCCGCCGATTTCAGCAACGGAATGGTGGTATTCTCGACGTAGTTGAGTTCCACCTGTCCCAGCCCGGTGAGGAAGGCCCAAAGGTGAAGGAATGCGTTTTTGAGTGAGTTCATTGGATTATTTTTTTGCGTTTTTGATTGCGTCGTGGGTTGCGAGGCTGGCGCGGATCGACGCAATCGCGGCCAGCAAAGAGACACAGCCAAGGCACCACTGGAGCACCGGCCAGGAATGTTCCATGAAAACGGCGATAGATGAGCCGATGCTTCCAAGTGCGTAAAATAATGATCGGGCGGACTGTATGATGGCGTCTCGGTGCATGATTAGTCTGTCTTGGCTTTCTGCATGAGTTGTTGCACTTCCGCCAGAATCTCCGGCGTAAAGCCCTCGCGGGCGACCCGCTGGCGCAGCCGCTCTTTTGACGCCTCAATCCAGTTGGATGAATGGGGGCGGCTGGTCGGCGCAGGCTCGGAAGCGAGCCATTCGCTCACACCCTCCCATGCTGTGGGACTTAGCGTGGCCACCACGGCACGGAGTTGCTCGGGGGAAAGCAAGGGAAGCACCGCCGCAAGCTGGCGCGAGGTCAGTTCTGCCACCACGGCACGGAGTTGCTCGGGGGAAAGCAAGGGAAGCACCGCCGCAAGCTGGCGCGAGGTCAGTTCTGCCACCACGGCACGGAGTTGCTCGGGCGGTGCGGCGGCGTCCAGCAGGCAGATGAGCCGGGCCACAGCCACGGGCCACACCTGCCCGGAGAGCAGCACCGGGCGCACGGCCTCCACCGCAGCGGCCCGGAGAGTCGCCAGACAAAGCAGGATGGCGAGGAATTGTTTCATTTTTGTGAGGTGACGAAAGCGTTTGCCCGCACCAGGTTGCCGTCGAAATTGCGCAACCACTTGGCGCGGAAAGCGACGGCGGACTGGTAGTTAGGCCCCGCAGGGGTTGTCGCATAGGCAGCGGTTGCCACGTCCAGCGCACCCTGCATGTCGCCCGCCACGGCCTTGTTGAGTGCCTCCACATCGGGAGTCAACTGAACAAACGTCACGTTCGGCAGCGGCACACTGGCCAACGGATTCGCGCCAGTGCCGGATTCCTGGTAGTCGATGAAAGCTTTGGCAGCAGCGATATTATCCTGCGCCCGGAAAGCCCCGGTCACACAATCAATCCCCGCCTGAGTTTGCGCAAAATCTTGCGTGAAATAGGCCAGCTTCGCCCAAGCCATGGCGTCGGCTGCTTGAGTCGCAATCTTCGCTTGCGCCAGAAGTTTGATGAGTCCCGAGTGCCCCCAGCCCGCATACGGCTCCAGAGTCAATAACGTGGCATAATCTCGGGACGCAAACGCCTGCGCCGCCTTATTCATGGCAAAAGAGGCGCATGTAAACTGCACCAAAGCATACTCTACGGGTGTCATTCGCTCCGCAATGCCAGTGCCCGAGAGCAGGGCAATCGCAGCATCAAGGCTGCTCGTCGCGGCCTTCCATGCGTAGGCCGAAGGCAAGGCCTTCGTCCCGGCCAGTTTCCCGCCAAGCGTCGGATCGGCGATGATCGCATCCGCGAGATTCGGCGCGGTCTGGACAAGCGGTAGGACGGGACGGACTTGCAGCATGAAGCACGCGGCGGCGGTGGATTCCGCTGCGCTCGTCCCGGTCTGGAGCGTCGTGTAGGCCGCCTGCACGCGCTGGAGAGCGGAGAGCGACGTGTCCCTCCACGTCCCGGCATTGGAGTTCGGAGCAGGCGCAGCCGTCCCCGTGGTGGTCTGAGCCAGCGAACCCGCGATCATGCTCAGGCTCAGGAGCAAAGCGGCCAGTAGGTTTTTTGTTTTCATAATTATTAGAGTTTGATGATGGTGAATACGTGACCTTCGGCTTTTCCGCTGGTGCCGTTGGCACAGATAACCACGGCAATTGTGTCTCCTGCGTTTAGTTGAGCAACCTGCGTCCCATTGAGGGATGGGCCTTGGTCGTAATTTGTGGTGTAGTTCCCAACTTGTCCGCTTATATCCCGATAGCCGCCGTTGATGAAGAAATTGAGTAATATTCTCCAATTCGATCCGGCCACGTTAAACACTGAACAATTTGCGCACAGCAAGTAATTCCCGTTCTCTTGAATGGTGTAAGTATTTGATGTTGCGTTCCATCCTCCCTTCGAGTCGGTCACTACCGTTGGAAATTGCAGCGTCGTTAAAGAATCGGATGAAATGCTTTGGTAGTTGCTCCACATAACCCCCTTCACTTGCAGCACAATGGTTGAGGAGCCCCCGCCGCCCCCTCCCGTTGACCCAATGGGCGCATACCGCCCGTCCGCCGTGCTCCGGGTGATGAACCCCGCCCCGTTGGTGAGTTGGTTGGTGTTGGTCGGGATTGTCGTGTGGATCGAGAGATACCGCCCGTCTGCCGTGCCAACCGTCAAAAGCGAAGTAGGTTGATCTGTCGTTCCCCAGTCCAGATGACTCCCATCGGCCCGCACAAGCTGGCGATCCTTCGTATTGACTGAGATTGCCCCTCCAAAAATCCGTTCACGATCCAATAAGATTCCGGAGGTCGCGCAGATGGACCCGTCCCCGTAGGTCACAAACCCGTTGTCCCCGGAAAGTGCGAGGCACCCCCAAGCACGGAAAACAGGCATGTCCCACTGCTGTTCCCGCCCCGCCTGCACAAGCAGAATCGGCGAAGTCGCAAGCTCCCCGCCAGCCGTCCCCGTCCGCTGCACTACGAGCGCAGGGCTGTTAAAATGCGTGTCCTGCTGGAACAAACCCGCGCTCGCCCCAGATTGGCTCCAAGCAATTAGTGGGCTATCCTGTGTTCCGGTAGAGTGGAAAATTTTTTGCCCGATAATCTCCTGCGTGTTCGTCCCCGTCATCAGGGCTTCATTAGACGGAGACCCGAGCCCGAAACAGGTTAAAGCAATGGAGAATAGGATTGTGAGTATGGTTTTCATGCGGTGGGTTCGATACCAATGATCCCGTCATTAATGACGATTTTGTAACGTGTTCCTGTGACTCCATCCGTGAAACGCGTGAGGTCGTCAGGGAAGGGAAGTGTGCCGTCAACAAATTCGGTTGCATCCGTTCCAACGCGCACCCACACGTTCACTACGATGTAGGGCGGCATGTTGTTATGAGCCGTGCCTGAACCTGCTGCTTGCGTGTTCTGCTGCGGAATGGTCACCGAATGTGTATGAGCCCCGGCGACACCGCTATCGAACGGAGGTATTACGACAGGGTGCGTATGAACCGGTATGCCCATCCAGATGTTGGAATTGACAATGGTGTCTCCTGGAGCTACTTGGTATGGGTTTGATCCATACCCCTTTCCCATCGGATACGAAATCTGAACCGCTGCGTTCTCTCCAGTGTTTACTGTCGGGGGTGTTATTGAGTGAACATGGCTTCCGTCACCCGTTGCGGTGGTAATATTTTGAGGGGAAACGGAATGAACATGCGCCCCATTTTCCTCAGCGGTAAGCGCGTGTGTTGCCTCTCCCCCGGTCTGTCCGACTGTCGAAAATGCCGGGTTCGTGGGGTCAAGCGAAACGATCATCTTCCCGCTGCCGTGCCGTATCCACGTTCCAAAACCGAGGATGTCCCGAGGGTTTTCGGTGCGCAGCGTGAAATACAACGCCCCAACAGGATAGAGGACTTGCAACCAGTTTTGCGCGGAAGGAATGGACGCACGCGCGGAAAGCTCCTGCGCCAGCTTCTCGAATGTCCAGAAATGTAGGGCGCTATCCTCCCCGGCCACAATAACCGAATTGGATGTGAGAACGGAGTTGTTAAGCGCGGAAATTGCCGGGGAAGCATCCGAAACGCGGATACACCGTTGAACTGTGCGGGATAGCTGCTGGCAAATGTAGGTGAGGCGATCAAAAGCCCCATTGAGAGCGGAAGCGGGCTCCTTTGCACCAGGAAGCAGTGTGAGCGGTTGCGTGAGCGGCACATTGCGCGAGATGGTGAGAGTGTTGGAAGAATCCCATGCCGCAGTTGTGAAAATATACCCGGTGCCGTCTGTGTTCTGTGTGACGGTGTAATCCGACCCAAGAGCGAGCGTTGAGAGGTTCCCTGCTGAGTCTGCACGAAGAACGGTCAAGTCCGTTGGAAGCTCGAAAGCGAAGGGGACAACATACGCCTGGGCTGTCGAACTATTCCCAACCAATCCGCCAGTAGAAGAAATTGAGGTTGAAACGGACATATCTTAGGGTCTCTCTAAAAGGTGTAAATACACCTTGCAATACTTTTCATTGTGAAACGGTTTTTTATTTCTGTGGAAGCTCTTTGAATCGGTCGAGAATCAAGGCCCGCCGCTCGTTTGCGGCGTCGATGACCTTCTTTCCGTCCTCGTCCTGGGCATCGTAAAATTCCTTGTCCCGCTCGCGGGTTCCGGTGTAGGGGTGGGTCATGGACGCCTTGAATCCGTGGGCGATCTTAGAATCATCCATTCCGCCCGATTTTAGAACTTCAATTTCCCTTTGCGCCTTCTCCGTGTCGCTGTCCTCCAGGGCATAGCGCAACTGCTGGAATTTGCTTACCGGGTAGGTGCCC
>CAIYQA010000497.1 GCA_903928175.1 uncultured Spartobacteria bacterium
AAAACAAGGCTGAGGTCAACGCAGTAGACGCCCATGGCGAGACACCGCTTCATAGCGCAGTTGAAGGAGGGCACGTGGAAACTGTCCGATGTCTTCTCGAAAACAAGGCTGAGGTCAACGCAGTAGACGCCCATGGCGAGACACCGCTTCATAGCGCAGTTGAAGGAGGGCACGTGGAAATTGTCCGATGTCTTCTTGAACACAAGGCTGAGGTCAACGCAGTAGACGCACATGGCGAGACACCGCTTCATAACGCAGTTGAAGGAGGGCACGTAGAAATTGTCCGATGTCTTCTTGAACACGATGCTGAGGTCAATATGGCAAATGCATCCGGCGATGCGCCACTTCACATAGCTATAGTTAGAGGAATGTCGTCTATCGTGGAGCTATTGATAAGATACAGGGCTAACTGTAGCTTCAAGAATAAACTAGGCGAACCTCCACTTAATGTCGCCGCAGCGAAAGGGTCAGAACCGATTGTGCGCATTCTTCTTGAAGCGAATGCAGATACGAATGCTGAAGATACCGACAAGAAAACCGCCCTACATCGAGCTGTCGAAAGAAATCACGATGCAATCGCCGAAGTTCTTCTGACCCAAGGCCGAAGCGAAATCGCTAAAAACGCGAAAGATTGGGACGACGAGACACCTTTGCATATTGCCGCGAGAAATGGTTCTGAATCCATTGTCCGCATGCTGATCGGCGCAAAATCCGATACGCATGTGAAGGACAAAGAAGGCAACACCCCCTTGTTGTCTGCTGGAAAGGCTGGCAATCGAAATATTCTTGAATATCTAATCGCAGCGGGGGTTGATACCGATGTTCTCGACAATTATGGAAATACGATCGACGAAATTCTTGGTTGGTTGTCTCCTGTGGTAAACGGTTTTGAAGATAGTTGGTATTTTTCTGATCTGCGTGTTGCATTAGATGTATTCAGCATCAGCCGTGCGGTGCTATTGGATTCCGCAAATAAGCATGGTCTATTCACTCGTGAGAATATCGAAATATCTTTGTGGAAAATCGGCATGGAACATGGTTTCACCTACTGTTTGCTGGTAAACGGGAGCAATTATCGTCCTCAAACAAATGACGCTGAGATCGGCGTTACGGAGTTTTGCGGCACCACAAGAATACGGAGAGATTTAAGAATACAACTTGATTCCTATAATTCGCATGAAATATGGGGGGATTCTACAGACGCGAGAAAATGGAGCATGGTGCGTTATTCAGTTTTAGGAAATATTCGCCTGTGTGAATCTTGCAGCAAGACTCTGGCTCTGGGATATAGTGATTTATGTTACCGATGTGAGGGTATATGCGGGATGCCAACCAATAGGTTTGACACGTCTAGGGAATCGCTGATTTAATCGGAACAACATCCGGCGAACAATAGACAGCGCTTTGCGGATTGGGTAATATTTCCCCCATGCAACGCCAGATCAGCTTCGCGCAGAACGAGTTTGCCGGGAAAAAGAGAACCACCCGGCGCGAGAAATTCCTCGCCGATATGGAAATCGTGGTGCCGTGGTCGCGGTTGGTGGCCTTGATCGAACCCCATTATCCCAAGGGAGTGCGTGGCCGACCGCCGATGGGCATTGAGCGGATGCTGCGCATCTACTTCCTCCAGCAGTGGTATGGGCTGGCCGACGAACTCTTGGAAGAGACCATCTACGACAGCCAGGCCATGCGGGGCTTCACCGGCGTCGACCTCTCGGTGGAATCAGTGCCCGATGCGACGACGCTCTTGAAATTCAGGCATCTGCTGGAAACCCACAATCTGACCGTGCGCATCCTTGAAGAAGTCAACGCGCACCTGAGCGAGGGCCGTCTGTTGTTGAGGGAAGGCACCATTGTGGATGCGACGATCATCGCCGCGCCCAGCTCCACCAAGAACAAGGAGCGCAAGCGCGACCCCGAGATGCACCAGACCAAGAAAGGCAACGCGTGGCATTTCGGGATGAAAGCGCACATCGGCGTGGACACCCAGTCGGGGCTGGTTCACACCGTCAGCGGCACGGCGGCAAATGTCGCCGACATCGCCCAGACCCACGAACTCTTGCACGGAGAGGAGAAGCACGTCTTTGCCGACGCGGGCTACACCGGGGTGGAGAAACGCGAGGAACTTGCAGCCAAGGCCGAGAAAGTGAAATGGTATGTGGCGATGAAACGAGGCAAGCGCAAGGCAATGGCCGAGGGAGCGCTCAAAGAGGCGAGCGAAGCGTTCGAGAAAGCCAAGGCACAAGTGCGGGCGTTGGTGGAGCACCCGTTCCACATTTTGAAGAACCTGTTCAAACACCGCAAAACGCGCTACCGAGGGTTATCCAAAAACACCGCCCAGCTCCACACGCTCTTCGCACTGGTAAACCTGGTGATCGCCAAGCGGGAGCTATTGGCCCAAGCGCGCGCATGAGGGGAAAAAACAAAGAAATCCCCCGCCCAAAAGCTATCCACGACCATTTTATCGAACCAAACGAAGCCAAAAACACGAAACCATGACCGCCAGCCCCTCTCGAATTTCAAAATTCCCCCGGGATTTTTCTTGCGGGACGAGACGGGTCATTATTCAGTGGTTCCCTAGGCCGAATACGCGGCTTGATGACCCTGACGAAAACCCTGGAATCTGTGAAAAATGTGGGAGGCACTGCTCTCGACGTTACCTGTATATGGGCAAGTATTACGGTGAGACATGTCTGAAAAGGATGCAAGAGAAGGGGTAGAACGTCCAAGTCGCCTCAACCGAACGTGCTCACTTGGTGCCAGGATGTCAGCCCTGCACAACCATTCAAAATTACCTGCTGAACTCCTTTGGCGGCGGGAGCACATTAGTTTGTCCACAAACTTCGTCCTGTGTGAAATCAGAAAACGGCTGCTAATTTCGCACCGGTAGCTCCCTCCGTATCACAGGAAACGGAGACTGATTCGACACCGCACAGATGCGGCCAAAGCAGACTCAAAAGATTTCATCCCAAAACATCCCCTTATGCAACAAAGCAAAATCGTTGTCGGCCTGGAGATTGGAACCTCAAAGGTCTGTGCCGTCGTGGGCGAAATCAAAGGCGATGGATTGCTCAGGATTCTTGGGGTTGGCCGATCGGTATCCTGCGGCGTTCGGAAAGGGGAACTTTTGGATTGGTCCACGGCTTCGGTTTGCGTGAAGGAGGCTCTCGCTGAGGCCGAAGAAAAGGCCGATGTCGAAATCACGAATGTCTATTTGGCGGTCACAGGCGGCCACATCCAGGGATTCAACAACCGTGGATGCGTCAATCTCCCGGAAGACAGCACCGAGATTGATGAAAAAGATTGCGATGACGTGCTTATTAGCGGCCGGGATGTGAGTATTCCCCAGCAGGACGTGATTCTTCACTCCATCCTTCAAGGTTATAGAGTGGACGGGCAAGGAGGGGTTCAGAATCCACTGGGAGTTTTCGCCCGGAAGTTTGAGGCGGATTTTCACATTATCCATGCGGCTGGCAACCGGGTTAAAAACGCAATCCGATGCGTCAAGGAACTCGGAATTGCAGTGGAAGACGTGGTTTTCAGCGGCTTCGCCGCCTCCCAAATCGTGCTCACAAGACAACAAAAAGAAATGGGGGCACTGTTGATCGACATCGGTGGTGGGGCAACGGAATATGTCCTCTACCTTGATGGAGACGTAAAACAGAGCGGCGTGCTGGCCGTGGGAGGCGACCACCTCACAAACGACGTTTCCATAGGGCTCCGCATCCCAACCATGCAGGCAGAACGGCTAAAAATCCAGGAGGGGAGTGCAAACTACGATAGTTCTTTAACGGGAAAGGTCGCTCTCACGGATGGCTCTGGGTTTGCGATGGGACAGATTGAACGGGAGTCGCTGAACACAATCCTTCATCTGCGAGTGCGTGAAATCTTTGAACTGCTTGCAAAAAGATTGGAACGTCAGACCAGCCTTGCCGCGGCAGGTGCTGGCGTCTTTCTGACTGGCGGCACAAGCCTCTTAAAGGGGATTCAGGATGTCGCCCAGGATGTTTTTCAACTGCCGGTGCATGTGGCACCGTGGAGCGACCATTCAGGCTCCACATCTGTTGCAGGAGACCCGACATTTTCGGTTCCTGCTGGTCTGATCAAATATGCAGACGCCATGCAGCCAGACAGCACCCAAGCTAGTTTTTTCGGCGGCATTGGCCAGTGGATAAGGCGAACCATAGGGAGATAGACACGCCAGCCATCCTCTCCGAGGGAGAGATTCTGATCCTGGAATAATCGGCAACGCCCGGCTGTGGCTTGCAGCAAAGAGGGGATGAAGTTTGGCCACAAACTTGGCCCTGCGTGGAATTGGAAAAAGGCGGCTAATTTCGCATTCGTCAGACCGTTCCCAGCGAGAGTCTGACCTTCCGCATAAGAGGGAGCAATCAAACACCCAACACCTCAAAAATCAAACCATGACGCCGATTCTAGCCAGCATTAAAAGCCAACTCTCCGAAGCAGTGGTGCGAAAAGTAGCAGCAATGGACGAACTCAACCAGGATGCCTTCGTGACAGAGTTCAAGAAAAAGAAGAAGTCGCCGTTGATCGCTTTCTTTCTTCTGACGTGCATCCCCAGCTTTCACTACTTCTATCTGGGCAAGGTCTGGATCAACCTTTTCTTTTGGGGCACCATTGGCGGGTTTGGCCTCTGGTGGTTGATTGACCTCTTCCGCACGGTCGGCATGGTGCGGGAATACAACAAGACGGTCGCAATCACCGTGCTGAAAGACATTCAGATATTGAGCTGATAGGCGAAGCCTTTCCATGTTACGAAGTATGAACCTAAACTACACCTTCGATTCATTCGTGGTAGGTGCGGACAACCAATTCGCCCACGCCGCTGCCTTGGCTGTG
>CAIYQA010000498.1 GCA_903928175.1 uncultured Spartobacteria bacterium
ATTTTAGCCAGTTGCTCCTGAAGATCCTCGGCAAATTCCGTGGGAGCTAGGGATTGGCGGAGGAGCTTTTCTCCATCCGTCAGGCAGCGGTCAAACTCCGCGCATTCAATGCGGAACGGCCGGATGTAGATTGCCTTGGGCTGTCCAGCTTCAATCGTGGCGACCTGGGTGTGCGTTACGCGGGTTCCGGGGCTGGCGCAGGAAGCCAGCGCAAGAAGGGAGAAAAGGGCAATCCGTGGCGTTTTCATAAGCGGTCGGCAACCACTCGGTATGGTGCGAATTTCTCTCGCCGGAAGCGAGAAAGCTTTGGCGACCGACCCTGCAAACAGCGAACTGCCTAGCTTTCCAGAGGGAATGCATCACCTCTTGCCGGGGAGATTCCACGAATCCGGCAGGTGCGCACGTTTTTCATGGTATCGGCAAGGCTGTTGTCGTTATCTTAACCCTTGGACATGCCGTTCTACATCCTCGCGGCGCTGCTTGGCGCGTTCATCGTTATCTCCGCCTTTTTTTCGGCGATGGAGACGGCGTTTTTTTCGTTGCAGCCGGTGCAGGTCCGTCGGTTAAAGAACCAAAAACTGGCGCAAGCCGTGGAGCGGCTCCTGGCCAATCCGCGCCGTCTCCTGAGCGCGCTCCTGCTGGGGGATGCCTGCGCCAATCTGCCGCTGATCCTGCTCTGTTTATTTTTCTTGCGGGAATGGACCCGCACAGGTCCGCCGTTTTGGGTCTGCGCCCTGGGGATTTTCGCCATTGTTGTGTTGCTCTGCGATTTGCTGCCCAAAGCGCTTGCCTTGCGGGCTCCGCTGCGGGTGGCGGCGTTTGGGGCGCGCGCGCTGGACTGGATGATGCCGCTGCTCGACCCGGTGTGCAGGCGATTGCAGGCGGCCTGTGAACGGGTCGCCGATGCGCTCACTCCCAAAACTTTTGAGACCCCCCAGCCGTTGGACACCGAAGAACTGGAAACGTTAATCGAACTGAGCGCCGAGGAAGGGGCGCTGCACCTGACCGAAAGCGAGATCATCCAGGAAATTCTCAAGCTCGGCGACAAAACCGCCCGCGACTGTATGACGCCCCGCATCGACATGTTCGCGATTCCCGATGACCTCACCAATGAGGAGGCGCTGGAGCAGCTTCGCCTGAAGCGGTTTCGCCGGGTGCCCGTCTATGCTGACACACCGGATAACATCCTTGGGCTGCTTGACGTGAAGCGTTTCCTGCTCGCCCCCGAGCTCCATTTCACGGAACACCTGACGCCGCCGAGCTATGTTTCCGAGACGATGAAAGCGCTCGACCTGCTGCGCAGCTTCCTTACACATCCGCAGCGGCTGGCTGTGGTGGTGGACGAATTTGGAGGGACGGAAGGGATCGTCGCCCTGACCGATGTGGTGGAACAAATCATCTCCGATGCCATTCCCTCTGCGGACGAGGACCTCTACATCGAGAGCGCCGGGGAAGGCTGCCTGATTGTCGCGGGCAATGCCCGGCTCGACGATTTGAGCGAGCACGTTGGCATCGATCTGGAAACGGAGGGGATCGACACGATTGGCGGACTCCTCTTCAACCAGCTCGGCTCGTTGCCGCGCCCGGGGGAGGTTGTGGAGCTTAAGGGATTGCGGTTCACCATCCGGCGGGTCACCCGCAAGCGGATTCACGAGATCCTGGTGGAAATCCCGCCGGTCTCTGTGGCAAACGAGGAGGAGGAAGAGGAATGATTTTCTGGCTCGCAATTGCAGGGTTGCTGCTCGTGTCGTTCCTTTTTTCCGGGATCGAGGCGGGCATCCTGAGCCTGAACCGTGTCCGGCTGCGCCACCGGGTGAAGCACCGCGATCCCGATGCGTTGCGGCTCCAGAAGCTTCTCCGGGAACCGGAGCGCCTGCTCCTGACGGTGGTCATTGTGACCAACCTGGCAAACCTTTTTGCCATTACGTTTGCCACTGCGGCGCTGGTCCGGCAATGGGGGCACGCCGGTTATGGCCTTGCGCTTGTGCTGTTCCTGCCGCTGTATCTCTTCGGTCTGGAACTCCTCCCCAAGGCGCTTTTTCGTCGCTTCCCCATGCGCGCCCTGGCGCTGCTGGCCGCGCCCCTGCGCCTGGCATACCTGGCGCTGGCACCGGTGATGCGCTTTGCCGCCGCCCTGACGCGGCGGATTTTCCCGCCGGTGCAGGACGATTCCCGCAAGCTGTTTGCCGCCCGCGAGGATTTCAAATACGTCACGCTCGAAAGTGAACACGCCGGAGCGATTACCCCGACGGAACGCCGTTTGATCCACGGGATCGTGGATTTACGGTCCGTTTCCGCGCGGGATTTGATGCAGCCGCTCACAAATTTTCCTTCCATTCTCGAAGGGGCGACGCTGGAGGAACTCATTGCGGCGAGCCGCGGCAGCAGCCTTGAGCGGTTTCTCGTGGTTTCGACGTCGGGCGAAATCCTCGGAATCGTGTCGCTCTTTGAAGCCATCCTGGCGCGCGCCCCCGGAGCAAAGATCAGCTCGCATACGCGCCGGATTGCCTCCGTACCTGCGACGGAATCCGCCCTGCGCGTCCTGCGCAAACTGCGCACGGCCCGCACCCAGGTGGCGCTCGTAATGCAGGGCGATACCCCGGAGGGATTGCTGTTTGCGGAAGCCCTCTACCGGCGTCTGGTTTCGGGATAGGAAGCGTTCACAAATTGAAGGAGAAGAAAATCTGGAACTCAGGAACTCAAGAAAATTCAGAAAGGGAACGACTATTGCTCTTTTCGGTCTCCATTCCATTATAGGATTCCGCACTCTCTTTCCTGGTTTCCTGGTTTCCTGATTGGTTTTTATAATTGGTGAACACCTCCGAGAGCGGTTTCACGTCCGGCGCGCCGCGTTGGCGCGTAACTCGGGGTGGGGATGCGTTACAAAAATCCTGTTTTTGCCCGGTACTTTGCCGACCCGTTCGTCTGGCGGTTGGGTAACGAGTATTTTGCGGTCGGCACCGGCCGGGAGGAGGCAGGCGGGGTGGATGAGGTGGCGGGCTGGGTTTTTCCGCTGCTGCATTCGCGCGATCTTGTCCATTGGGAACGGGTGGGAGAGGCATTGGAGCGGCCGGATCCCTCGCTGGGGGACACCTATTGGGCTCCCGAAGTGGCGGTGCACGGCGGCTGGCATTGGATGTATTACTCAGTGGGGTTTGGAGACACCCGTCACCAGATCCGCGCCGCGGTGGCGAGCGATCCCGGAGGGCCTTACCGCGACGTGGATGCGAATCCTTTGGTCGCTCCCGCCGATTTGCCGTTCGCGATTGATCCGCATCCTTTCCTTGACGACGACGGGTCATGGTATCTTTTTTACGCGCGCGATTTTCTCGATTCCGCAAACGGCGCCCGGGCCGGAACGGCGCTCGTAGTGGACCGTCTTGAGCGTATGGACCGCGTGGCGGGCCAGCCGCGCGTGGTCGTGCGTGCCCGCAATGAGTGGCAGCGCTTCCTGACCAACCGCCCGATGTATGGCGGCGTGTATGACTGGCACACCCTGGAGGGGCCTTGCGTGGTGAAGCACGACGGGCGCTATTATTGTTTCTACAGCGCAGGGCGTTGGGAGAATGATACGTATGGGGTGGACTACGCGGTTGCGGATCACGTGTTGGGTCCGTATTCCGATGCCGGGAATGAAGCCGGGCCGCGCGTATTAAAGACCATTCCCGGGAAAGTGCTTGGGCCGGGTCACAACAGCCTCGTCACAGGGCCGGACGGCAACGAGTACCTGGCCTACCATGCCTGGGACCCCGCGATGACGAGGCGGCGCTTGTGCATCGACCGGCTTATCTGGACTCCGGACGGCCCGCGTTCCAAGGCGACCTTTTAATCGCACAAAGACCTCTCGTTTTCGGTCTTTGCGTCTTTGTGCGCGGTCATTTAGTCTGCCTTGGATGAACCGTCGTGATTTGCCGATTTTTGAACTGGAGCGCGCGCTTGTTGCCGCATTGGCACGGGACGCGCGGCTCGTGTTGCAGGCGCCGACCGGCTCGGGTAAATCGACGCAGGTACCGCAGATGTTGCTGGACAGCGGGATGCTGGGCGCGGGCGAGGTGGTGGTCTTGCAGCCGCGCCGTCTCGCCACCAGGATGCTCGCCGCGCGCGTGGCCCAGGAACGCGGCTGCCGATTGGGGGAGGAAGTGGGCTTCCAGATCCGTTTTGATAAAGTGACCTCGGCCAAAACGCGCATCCGGTTTGTCACCGAAGGGGTGCTCCTGCGGCAGATGCTGAACGATCCGGGCTTGCGCGGCGTGTCGGCGATTCTCTTCGACGAATTCCACGAGCGGCATCTCTACGGCGATATCACGCTCGCCCGCGCGCTCGATTTACAGGCCACGCGGCGGCCCGATCTGAAACTCGTCGTCATGTCCGCAACCCTCGACACCGTGGGGCTGGAGCGCTATCTCGCGCCGTGCGCCATGCTTCAAAGCGAGGGGAGGACGTATCCCGTCGAAATCCAGTATTTGCAGCGGGCCGTGCGAGCGGATCAAACGATGGTGTGGGATCTCGCGGCGAACGAATTGGAGCGCCTCACCCCCTGCACCGAAGGCGACGTACTGGTGTTCATGCCGGGAGCTTACGAGATTTCGCGAACTATCGCGGCCATCCGCAACTCGCGCGTGGGCAATCAATTCGTGGTGCTCCCGCTGCATGGGGAATTGCCCGTGGCCGACCAGGATGCGGCTGTCGCGCGCTATCCCAAACGCAAGGTGATCGTCTCGACCAACGTCGCCGAGACTTCGCTCACGATCGACGGTGTGCGCGTGGTGATCGACGCGGGGCTCGCGCGCATCGCCCGGTTTGATCCGTATCGCGGAATCAACACGCTGCTGGTGGAAAAAATCTCGCGCGCTTCGGCCGAGCAACGTGCAGGCCGCGCGGGCCGCACCGCGCCGGGCATGGCGCTGCGGCTGTGGACCGAGCGCGAACACCTCGAACGCGCCGCGCAGGAATTGCCGGAGGTGAAGCGGCTCGACCTGGCCGAGATCGTCCTGACTTTGAAAGCCAGCGGCGTGGATGATGTCGCGGCGTTCCGCTGGCTGGAAGCCCCGGAAACGCGTTCGCTGGAACGCGCGGAGACATTGTTGCGGGACTTGGGAGCGCTGGACGACACCACCGGGATCATCACCGAATTGGGCCGCAGGATGCTGGCGTTTCCGCTCCACCCGCGCTACGCGCGCATGCTGTTGGCAGCCGAGAACTACGGCTGCGTGCCCGATGTGGCGCTTGTCGCGGCGCTCACGCAAGGGCGCAATCTGCTCCGGCGCTCCGACAATGCCGTGGATGAAGCCCGCGAGCGGGCGTTGGGCGAAGAGCACGCGTCGGATTTGTTTTTGATGATGCGCGCCTGGCGAATGGCGAACGGCAACGGCGATATTGCGCGTTCGCTGGGTGTGAACGCCATAGCCGCGCGCGAGGCAGGGCAGCTCTGCGAGCAGTTTTTGAAGATCGCGAAAGCCGAGGGACTTTCCGTGTCCGACCGCACGGCCCCCGGGCTTTCTGCCGACGAAGCCCTGGCGAAATGCGTGCTGGCGGGATTCCCGGATCAGGTCGCCGTGCGGCTTGATGCTGGCACGCTGCGTTGCGCGTTGGTCCACGGGCGGAAAGGCGTGCTGGCGCGCGAAAGCGTGGTGCGCGACGCGCCGCTGTTTGTCGCGGGCGAAGTGCGCGAGATCAGCGGCAAGGACGGAGTGCAAACGCTGCTTTCACTGGCGACCGCGATCCGCGAAGAATGGTTGCGCGAGTTTTTTCCCGAGGCGTTTTCCGAACATGTCGAAGTGTTTTACGAAAAGACCTTGCGCCGCGTGATGGCCCGCCGCGAATCCCGCTTTCGCGATTTGGTGCTCAAATCCGGGCAGACCGACAAAGTGCCTCCCAGCGAGGCGGCAGCGCTGCTTGCGCGCGAGGTGCTCTCGGGCAACTGCCCGCTGGAGCACTGGGATCACGCGGTCGATCAATGGATCGTGCGGCTTAACCGGCTCCGGGAATGGATGCCCGAACTGGAGCTTCCCGCGCTTGGGCCGGACGACCGGGCGGCCTTGATCGAGCAGCTTTGTTACGGCGCCGCGACTTACAAGGAAATCAAAGAGCGCGCCGTCTGGCCGGTGGTCAAGTCCTGGCTCAGTCCTCAACAGGAAGGATTCCTGGAAAAATACGCTCCGGAGCGCCTGGAGATGCCCAATGCACGGAAATTCAAGATCGCCTACGATCCCGCAGGCCCGCCCACCATTGCCGTGCGGATCCAGGATTTATATGGAGTCGAGCAGAGCCTCTTGATTGCCGCCGGGCGCGTGCCGGTGACGATCCAGGTGCTTGCGCCCAACCACCGGCCCATCCAAGTCACGCAAAACCTGGCGACTTTCTGGCGGGAATCGTATCCCAAAATCAAACAGGAATTGCAGCGCCGGTACCCGCGCCACGTCTGGAAATAAAACGCGATCTCAAAAAACAAAGGCCGGAGAAGATGCTGCCTTCTCCGGCCTTTTAAGGTGCTTGGTTTGGTTTAGTAACAGAACCATGGGCTCGAATACACCCGGGTTGTCCGGATGATCGTCCGTTCACCCACGGGCTCCAGAACAGGCATCATCCGGGTCGTCCGGATGATGGTCCTTTCTCCCACCGGCTCCAGCATGGTCCTGGTGCGGACGATTTTTACGGTTCTAAACCGCTCGCCCACCGGTTTGAGCATTGTTTTGTGGTAGTGGTGCCGGACGGTAATGATCCGTTCCCCCACCGGCATCGGCCGACTGCGGATGACTTTCACGGTGGTGAACCGTTCACCCACCGGCATCAGGCGCGTTTCGCTCGGCCGAATCCAGGCGTGGTGATACGTCGAGGTCGGGTAAAACCGTTCCCCAACCGGTTCCGCATAGCTTGGGCTGAGTGCGTTGCCGAGTGCGACAAAGGGCGCGCTAATCACGCTCCCCACCGCATAGAACGGAGTTCCCCAACTCAACGAGGACGGCTCTTCCACCACGATTCTCTCCCGCACCGGTGCGACATAACGCGTAGAGCAACTATACCCCATCGCCATACCTGTCGAAACCACGGTGAACAGGACCACGATCCATTGTAATCTACTTTTCATATTTTCCCCCCTTTCATCTATTTCCCTATAGATGCTTTCGGACCACCGGACCGCTTTGGCCTTACGATTCGTCTGTGAGAAGTTCCATCCACTGCCTTTTCCCGGTCGGCAACTTCTTTCCGGGTCGCCTCATTTGAGCGCGCGCTCTACCGCAAGGCTTCCACCGCAGCGCGGATTTCCTCCAGCGTGACTTCGTTGGAAACGAAGGCCTCCCCCAGCCGGGGACAGAGCACAAACCGAACCTGGCCCTGCGCGAATTTCTTGTCGGTCCGCAGGGCGGCCATGAGCGATTCGGTGGAAATATCCCCCGGAAGTCGCAGCGGAAGTTGGAACCGCGCCAGCGCATCCAGCAGAAGCTGACTTTCCTCCGGTGCGAGCCCGGCTTTAAGGACCGAAAGCCGGCAGGCGGCGACGAGCCCCAAGCTGATCGCCTCGCCGTGCAGAAAACGCCCGTACCCGGCGGCGTTCTCAATCCCATGGCCGACAGTGTGGCCGAAGTTGAGCAGCGCGCGCAATCCCTGGGTCTCGTGCTCGTCCGCGGCGACAATGGCGGCTTTGATTTCCACATTGCGCCGGATCACGCGGGCCAACGCTTCGGGCTCGAACTGGAGATTCGGAGTGGCAAGCGACTCCAGCAGCGAGCGGTCGCGAATGGCGGCGTGCTTGACGATTTCGGCAATCCCTTCGTTAAACTCGCGCGGCGGCAGCGTTTGCAGGGTGGTGACGTCGGCCAGCACGAACCGGGGCTGGTGGAAGGCGCCGATGAGGTTTTTTCCATGCGTGGCGTTCACCCCGGTTTTGCCGCCGACCGCGCTGTCCACTTGCGCAATCACCGTGGTGGGGATTTGCACAAAGGGGATGCCCCGGTAGTAAATGGCGGCCACGAACCCGGCGAGATCGCCCACGACGCCGCCCCCGAGGGCGACCACCCAGGACTTGCGGTCCAGCCCGGCGGCGATCATTGCATCGCACACCTGCTCCGCAACCCCCAACGCCTTGGAAGCCTCGCCCGCGGGAACCGTGACCAGCGTGGGCAAATACCCGCTCTCTTTCAGGCTGGCGAGCACGGCTTCGCTATAAAGTGGGGCCACCGTGCTGTCGGTGACAACGGCGCATTTTTGGCCAAGCTCGGAGCCGAGCGTCTGGGCCAGCCCGCCCAATTGCGGAAGAATGCCCGCGCCGATGTGGACATCGTAGGCGCGCTCGCCCAGCGCAACGGGGACGGAATGGATTTTTGTGCTCATGGGAACGGCTGAAAGATAACCGGAAGAAAAGCAGACGCGAAACAAATTCCCAGCCGAAAAGAGAAGGGATCGCCTCGATTGGCTTGCGCTCCGGGCGGCTGGAGGGTAATCAACAGGAATATGCCGCTTACGCTCCTGAAAATCTCGTGTCCCGACCGGGTGGGCCTGCTGGCGCGGCTCACCACTTTTGTCGCCTACCACGGCGGCAATCTGCTGGAGGTCAACCAGTTCACCGATCCCGTGAGCAAGTGGTTCTTCGCCCGCCTTGCGATTGATACCCGCAGCCTGGCCCTGGACAGCGCCGCGTTGCACAAGGCGTTTGCCCCGTTGGCGGCGGATTTGGAAGGCGAATGGACCATCCGCGAGACGAAGCAAAAGATGCGGGTGGTGATCCTCGTATCCAAGCTCGATCATTGCCTCGCCGATCTGCTGTGGCGCTGGCGCTCGGGCGAGCTGCCCATTGAAATTCCCCTCATCATTTCCAACCACCAGGATCTCCAACCGGTCGTGGAGCGCGAGGGGGTTCCCTTTGCTTATGTGCCGGTGACTCCCGAAACCAAGGCGACCGCCTTCGAGAAAATGGCGACCCTGTTTTGCGACGCTCAGGCCGACCTGCTGGTGCTGGCCCGCTACATGCAGATTTTCCCCTCGGAGCTTTGCAAGGAATGGCACGGGCGGCTCATCAACATCCACCACTCCTTTCTGCCGTCATTCGCCGGGGCAAATCCCTACAAGCGGGCCTACGCGCGCGGCGTCAAGCTGATCGGAGCCACCTGCCATTACGCCACGGCGGATTTGGATGCCGGGCCGATCATCGACCAGGAGGTGGTCCGTGTGGAGCATTTCCATACGCCGGAGGATATGCTGCGCCTCGGGCGGGATTGCGAGCGTATGGCGCTGGCGCGGGGTGTGCGTTACCACGTCGAGGACCGCGTCCTCATCCACGGCAACCGCTCGATTGTTTTCAGGGATTAGTTCAGGAGCGAGTGCCTTGACCCGTTTGTCGTGTTTGGCGAAACTACACTTCAGAGACACGGAGATTGTCCAACTCGTCAAGTTTCAAGAGTTGACCCCGTTTGTGACCCCGTTTGCACTCAACTGCTGACCCCTTTCATGACCTTTCACCTTTCACGTGAAGTTATTCCCATTGACTGACTGCCGGGATTTCCGTCCGGAAATATGCAAGAAGAGATTGACACCTTCTGGTTCCGAACCGATTCCCACGTCATTCCCATGAATTCCGCACTCTTTTGCCAAGGAAAAAAGAAGGTCTCGGGTGCGGTGCTGCAAATACCAATCGCCAACCATTTCCATCCCCGACCTGCTCGGGTTATCTGTCGAAAAGTTCCCAATCACGATTTCGCCGTCACTTTCTAATGCTGGAAGCAGTCGTTTTAGCAGATAACGAAAAGCTGCGTCGTTAAAGTAATCGAAAATACCCGCTGCCCAAATAAGATCGTAGCGCTTTTGAGTGCGAAATTTCATCACATTTTTCCGGGAGAAGGTAATGCGATCAAGAAATGCGTGATTCAAATCAGATGCGTACGCAATGGCGGCAGGATCAATGTCAATGCAATCGATTTGAATGTTGGCTTCGGGGTGTTTGCAAAGCCACTCGAACATGCTTCTGCCGGGACCGCTGGCAATCTTAAGAACGTGGAGCGGTTTTTTTCGGCTGTAATGGCAATCCAGCAAACCGTGGAAATATGATTTCCGGTTGCGCACTGCCCGTGAAGCCGCGAGGTAGTGGTAGTATTGATCCCAGTTGGAGAAGCGTGAATCTAATGAAACATGTTGACGGTAAATGAGATCAATTATCTCGTAATCGCCCGCATAGCCATGCGGTTTCAGGAATGTAAATCCTTGAAGGGTGGCGAGGGACAATGCAGCCCCGAATGCCTCGCGAAACTTCGCGATGTCTGCCGAAGAAAACACTCCTTGGGCAGCCAAGTTGTGGACTTCCCTCGTGCATGCATCGAGCAAAGGGTAGTCAGACACTGACGGCCCGCCTTGTTCGACGAGCTTCAGAATTAAGGTCTTGTATTTTTCCACGGCTAGACGAGGGAAATCGGCGGTGCCCGACGGTCAAAACTTGCCCCTGGCAATCCGCAGATGCCGTACGAATTCGTAAATACCGCCGCCCAAACCGCCATACACCGCCCCGCCTACAAGGGGGATGTAGAAAAACAGCACAAAGAGGATGAGCCAGCCAATCGGGGTGGCCCACAGAAAGCAGCCAATTTTTTTCCAGAACCCGCGCCACATGCCCCAAACCTTGGGCACTCCGAGATACATGCACGGTAGGCAATACCCAAGGCCAAAAACCATAATGCCCACCCCGGATTGGTTTGGCTGGCCGGAGGCAATGGAGAATGCTCCGATGATGCCACCGATAGCGAGAATGACGGTGAATGCGATGATTCTTTTCGACCGGTTCATGATGACCCTGCGGTCGGCGGCGATACTTTGTTCTTCCTCCTGATGGGCTTGGCGGTGCAGGTTGAGGCAATTTTCGCAAAGCAGTGCGCCGCCTACGTCTTCGATACAGTCCCGGCAACCTCCCTTACCACATTGGGAGCAGGTGCCGACGGCATCGGCGTTTGGATGGTTGAAGCATTTCATGGTTTTTTCCTGGGTTTGTTTTCCCCTCTGTGGAGAATATCAAGCGCAAAGTGTTGACGATAGTCAAAGTGTCGTCAAGCGCCTTTTCCCCTATTTATTTCTCGTGTCCAAAGCCTCCACACGAGAAGCGATTCTTACGAAGACCGTTCACGCGTTGCGCGATGAGCGCATTCGTAAGAACCTTTCGATGAATAAGGTAGCGGCGCGCTCTGGGCTTCATGTCAGCATGATTTCTCTGGTCGAGCGGGAGTTAAGAAATCCCACTCTTGATGTCCTTCTTAGGATTTCCGAAGCTCTGGATACCGACCTCTGGAAGATTCTGAGGGACGCGACAAAGCCTGAGTCCGGGAATCGATAGCTTCCGATTCGAGCGAGGGAACCGTAACTTGCGGTATAATTAAGGTGAAATAGTCACCGGGGAAGGGGTCTTTGGGGAAGGGTTTGGGGAAGGGGTCAGTCCTTTATATTTACAGTTTCCCATTCATTTTGGGGAATTTTTGTGAAGGAGGAGGCTCAAATAGGCCCAAGTGCTCGTTTTGAGCCGGTCGGCGATCCATTTCAAGCTCATCGTTGTTTCCTGCCTGAGTCTGCTCGCAATCTCCACCTTCAACGGGTGCCCTTTGCGTTTTTTTGCAAGCTGCTGTTCGCTCCAGCCCGCTTTCTTAAGCGCCTCGGCGATGATCCGCTGCGCCGGCGCTTCCCTGCAGCGCCAGGTTACACCTGGGCGGCTTCAGCCCCCGGGTTCGGCGGGGTGGGGGAGGTTTTGGTGGCTTCCTGGCGGACTTCGTTGCGCGGATGCAGATTCGTGAGCAACTCGATTTTTCCGTCAAAATCCTCCACCAGCGCCGAGCAGCTTTCCACCCAGTCGCCGCAGTTGTAGTAGTCCACGCCGTCGATTTTTCGGATGACCGGCCAATGAATATGCCCGCAGACCACGCCGGAGACCCCGTAGCTTTCCGAAAAACGGGCAATGGCTTTCTCGAAATCTCCCACGAAAGAGACGGCGTTTTTGACGTTGCGCTTCACCGCGGAACTCAGCGACCAATAGCCAAGGCCGAGGTGCCGCCGCATCCAGTTGATCGGTTCGTTGAGCTTGAGCAGGAGTTGGTAGCCGACATCCCCCACGAACGCCAGCCACTTGATGTTTTGCACCACGGTGTCGAGTTCGTGGCCGTGGATGACGAGCAGCCTGCGTCCATCCGCCGTCTGGTGGATCGCGCGCAACTCGATCTCCACCGCGCCGTAGTTGCCGACAAACCCCGCCACAAACTCGTCATGGTTGCCGGGGATGTACACGATCCGCGCCCCTTTGCGTCCGGCGCGCAATAATTTTTGGATCACGTCGTTGTGGCTTTGCGGCCAATAAATGCCCCGGCGCATCGCCCAGATGTCGAGCAGGTCGCCGACGATATAGAGCGTCTCAAATTCATGCGTGCGCAGGAATTCGAGGAGCGCTTCGGCGGCGCAGCCCTTGGTGCCGAGGTGAATGTCGGAAATCCAGGCGCTGCGATAATGTTTCATAATTTTGGAAGCAATCCCGGTCGATGGATCGTTCCACTGTCGGCGCGCAAGGTGACAGTTGTGTGACGGCATTGTGACATTCTGGTGACAATACGGGCGGCAAATGCCGTATGGACGACCATTTTTTGCCGCAAAATGCCGCGGTTCATTTGACAGGCCCCGGCTGCTCATGGACTTTCCCGGATGCTTAACGAGGCCAAGGCTTCCGCCGGAAAAAAACGAAAACGGACCATCGCGCAAATCTTGCGCGAGGCATACGCGCGCCATTGTCGCGACCGGGCCACGCGCGATGCTTTGAAGCACCTGCTCAAGCGCTGATTGCCCCTTTCCGGAGCAATCCATCCCAGCCTTCTCCGCGCCACGCTGCGATTCAAGGAAGCGAATTGCATACTATGAAAAACTATCAATTATTCAGCATTGTGGCGGCAGGTGTTTTGTGCGCAACGGGTGCGATTGCCCAGGAAACAGACCCCGCCATGGCCTGTGGTTCGATGATGCCCGGCATGATGGGCGAAAAAAGGGGGGAGATCATGCAGTGGCATCAGAAAATGATGGAGAAATTCAAGGCGCAGAACGCCGAGTTGGACAAAATGGTCCAGGAGATGAACGCCGCCTCCGGGGATAAAAAGGTGGAGGCCATCGCCGCCATCATCAATAAGGTGATGGAGGAGCGCAAAGCCTGGTTCGCAGAGATGGAAGCGCGCCACAACAAAATGATGGAGTGGATGCAGAACAAAAAGGGGAACCAAGCAACCCCGACTCCACAATAAATCCCTTCTGGGCGGGCGACAGGAACCTCTGTCGCCCGCTGCTTTCAATCCCCTGCGGGTTCCAGACCAGTTTCGGTTTCATTGTCGCATTCCTCTCGCCCCGAAGGGGCTGAGTAAACCAGCCCAGGGCAACGCCCTGGGTATGCGTGTGAGAGAGCCGTGCCCTGCAAGGGCACTGGGAAACGCTCGCGCTCAATCCGCTCCCCCTTACCAGCGCCCTTGTAGGGCGCAACCGGTTGTTGCGCGGCACCCAGGGCGACGCTGCGCTCTGCCCTGGGCTGGTTTCCCTTGCGCTTTCAGCGCACAATCAATGCGACAACGGCAAACGAAAATGCTCTAGGCGGATCTGCGTGGACTTTCCCTTAGCCCTTGGGCAACATCGGCGCTTATGTCCATCACTGGCAAACTCCAGGGCACCACCGTTTTTGTCGGGTGCGGTTTCGCCGCCAAATATCTTTTGGGCGGGGGAAATTTCTCCGTGCCGTTGCAGTGGATGCTGGGTCTCCAGCGCATGGGCATCGATGCCATTTGGCTGGAAATCCTGCCCAACACCGAGGACCTGGAGAGTGACAAAAAGCACATTCGCGCGTTTGAGGAACGCCTGAAAGCGCACGGCTTGGAAGGCCGGTATTGCCTGCTCTACAACCTCTGCTCGGGCGAGGAGCAGGAACTCTCGAACATGGCTTCCTACGGGCTGTCCATCGAAGATTTGGAGGAGCGCCTCAGCGGTCCCAATATCCTCCTCAACCTCAGCTACTCGATCCATCCGCCGCTGCTCCAGAGCTTTGAGCGCAAGGTGCTCTGCGATCTCGATCCCGGCGAAATCTCCTACTGGATGGCCCGTCTGGAAATGGGGCAATCTTACCACGACACGTTCTGCACCATCGGCCTGAATCTCGACGCGCTCGACTGCACCGCCGCCAAGGCCGTAATGCCTCGCACGACCTTTTATCCCCTCGTGGACACCCGGCTTTTTCAGCCGATGCCGCGCCCGGAGCGGCCCCGGTTCACCACGGTTACTCAGTGGTACTGGGGAAAATACATGGACATCAACGGCCAATACCCGGACCTCTCCAAGCAAGCCGCCTTTCAGCAATATATGCGGCTGCCCTCCCTCGTGCCCGAGGCGGAGATGGAGCTGGCGGTGAACCTCAATGCGGATGATCCCGAGCGCGACCGCATCCGCAGCTTCGGCTGGGGGCTCGTTCATCCGCACGAGGTGGCGGCGGGTCCGGCGGAATACCGCGCCTACATCGCCAGCGCGCTGGCCGAGTTCACGCCTGTCAAACAAGCCGATGCCCTTTGGCGCACCGGCTGGTTCAGCGACCGCGCTGCGGCCTTTCTCGCATCGGGGAGGCCGGAGATCACCGAAGACACCGCCGCCTCGCGTTATCTGCCCGAGGATTGCGGCGTGCTTTTTGTTTCCTCGCTGGAGGAAGCTGCCGAGGCCGTGCGGCGGGTGATGCGCGACTGGGACCGCCTCTCGGCGCGCGCACGCGAAACCGCCGTGGAATATTTCGATTCCGCCAAAAACTTGGAACGGATCTTGGGGACTGTGGTTTAGAGCATCTCTCAAAAAGAATTTTCCTATTCGCCGGGGCGGCGTGTGCCTTTCGCCCTGCAAGGGCGCAGCAAATCAGCCCAGGGCAAGCGCAGCGCCGCCCTGGGTTTGCGCGCTAGTGTAGTGTTTCGCAAATAAGGGATCATAAGGTTTCGGCGTTTTCCGCTTCCATTTTCTGGCGGGCGCGCTTGATCTTCGCGAGAATTTCCGCGCCCTTTGCCTTCCAAACATAACGCGTGGGAGCAAGGTTGCGCTC
>CAIYQA010000499.1 GCA_903928175.1 uncultured Spartobacteria bacterium
GGAATTGGGCTTTCATTTACCGAAGAACTGGGGCAAAAAGTGTAAACCATCCGCCCGGTCTAAAGTGTAAAGGATCCTCGGCTCGCACAATGCTTACGGGCCTTTGGCCCTTCAAACATCACTGTCTCGCACCACTTTTAATCACGCCCGGAGACCCAGGGGTCTCACACGGCTCAGAACTCCCATGGGAGCCGGAATCCAAGAGCGCCTCAGCGATGACCCCACCAGGAAGCAGCAAAACAACGCCAGCGCCGCAACAGAACTCGCCTCAGGAGCCATCGCGCCCGGGGAGCCGCCGCCGCCATACTGCAACCCGTTCAATGTCAAATTGCTCGCATCCAAACCGGCCACATAGATGTTCCCGTTCACGGTGGCCTGGCTGATATTGATGGAAGTGGCCTGCCCTCCCGAGTTGAACGCCAGGAAGCTGCCGTTCAGCGTCCCGCTCAGGTTGGCGTTTTGCCCGTTCGTAATATTCCAAAAGACATGATTAGCCGTGACCCCGCCCGAGAGAACTACTCCCGAGAGCGCCATGTTCGCGCCGACGTTGATATAAAAAATGTCATTGGCCCCGCCATGCAGGGTGACGGTTCCGTTGACGTTCCCCGCCGTAATATCCACCACGTTCAAGCCGCCATTGCCCGTCAAGCTTGTGACCGTGTCGTTCTGGCCATAACTCTGCGTGGCCGTAAACCCGGCGATGGTATGGGAAAAATTCGCCGCCTTCTGGACCGTGCTCGCCAGCGTGAAATCCTGGGCTTTGTTCCCGGTTACGGTCACCGTGTTATAAAGGCCGAAAGTCGCCCCGGTATAGCTGAAGTTCCCATTGAAAACGTCGTTGTTCGCCCCACTCGCACCGGAGGCCCCCGGCACGGCGGTGTTCCCGTTCACCCGGGAATTATTGACGTTGAAATTGCCGCCGTGCGAAAGGTCCGTCACCAACGCATATTGCTGGAGGCCCGAAGCATCCACATAATACGGTGTAATCGTCGCCCGGCCTTCAGAAAGTCCGCCAAAGAAAAACAGCAAGGCTGTTCCGAAAATCAGCGTAAACCGACCCGCTGAAAATCCGCGTTGGGAAATATTCATGAGGCGATTCTGCCGATCCGCCCACGAAATGCAAGCATTTTTACGTATATTTTACGGTTTTTTGCAAAAGAGCGTATATTTGCGTATTTTTACGGCCCGGGATGCGCGGTGGCCGGTCGGAGCGTTTCAAGCTGGGGCCGATGCGCACGGTCCACTCTAACTAGGACGGCGCAGATCACAAAAACAGCCAAAAAGATCCCGCCCAAAACGGCTGCGGTTTTCCCTTTGAACAGCAAGAACTCTTCATCCAGCGGGTCAGGGGTCATATTAGTGGGGCAGATGTTTTTTGAGACACGCAATCAACTCATCCAGGCTCACCGGCTTGGAAAGAAACGGGAATCCGCCAATCAACCCGCCCGGAACCGCCTCTTTCTTGGAAACGATGGCCGTCAAAAAGATGATCGGGATGCCAGCCAGCACGGGGTCCTTCTGAATCCGCGCGGCGGCATCGCCCCCGTCCACCTTGGGCATGACAATATCCATGAGGATCACGTCTGGACGAACCTTGCGGGCGGTTTCCCAGGCGCGCACGCCATCATTTTCCTCGATGACTTCGTAATCCCCCGCTTTCTCGAGAGTCAGCTTCATCAGCCGGGTAAACCCGGTTTCGTCATCCACAATCAGTATTTTTTTCACAAAATTATTGGGTATCCGCGTTAAAGACAATGGTGACACAGGCTCCGCCTTCGGGTCGATTCTTCATTTCGATCGTGCCGCCGTGGAGATCGACAATTGTTTTGGTGACTGTCAGCCCCAAACCGGTCCCCTTGCCGGTCGGTTTCGTGGTGAAGAACGGCTCGAACACTTTGCCGATCAAAGCCTCGGGCACTCCGGGACCGTTGTCCAACACTTCAATGGTCACCACCCTGGCCCCGAGCCGAAAATGATCGGAATAGCTGCTGACGTTTTCGCCAATGCCTGTCACCTGATGGGTGGAACTCCGCACCGTGAGCCTGCCCCCCTCCTCCATCGCATGAGCGGCATTGGTCAATACATTGACGAGGACTTGTTCGATCTTCATCGCATCGAGCGGCACCAGCGGAAGATCCGGGGCGAGTTCCGAATCAACGGCGATTTTTCCCGCGGCGATCTCCCCCCGGGCAAGCAGCAGCGCGTTGCAAATCAGCCGGTTCACATCCACCGGCACCCGGTCCATTTTTTTGGGAGCCGAAAAATCGAGCAGTTCGCCCACGACGCTGTCGGCGCGCTGCACGGCGCCTGCGATCTCCTCAAGAACACTGGGAATGATTTTATCCCCGAATGTCTGGCTTTTCAAATATTCCAGCCCCATGCGAATGATGGCGAGCGGGTTCTTGACCTCATGCGCGACGCCCGCCGCCAACCGCCCCACGAGCTTCATCTTCTCCGCTTCGATCAGTTGCAGTTGGAGCGAGCGGAGTTCTTCCAGCGCGGACATCAATTCTTCGCGGCTCCGTTGCAATTCGCTGTTGATCTTTTCCAACTCCTGGTGGGCGCGCTGCTGGGAGGTGATGTCGCGGGAGATGGCCACCAAACCTTTCACCTCCCCTTTGTGATCGAAAATGGGAATTTTGCTGGTCGAAAGCCAGCGCCCCTGACCGGGCGATTCGAGTTTATTGAACATCGGCTGGCGGGTTTGCCACACCATCATATCGTCCGCGTGCGCCAACTCGGCAGCGCCGGGAGGGAGGATATCGAAAAGCGTTTTCCCGTACACTTCATCCGGACTGTTCTTCCCCAAGAAATGCGTGTGCGGCAGATTGCTCAGGGTGTAATGGCCATCGAGGTCCTTGGCGAAAATAAGATCCGGCACGTTATCCACAACCGTGCGCAGCAAGTTGCGCTCATGGGCGAGCGCGTCCTCCATCTCTTTGAGCAGCGTGATGTCGCGCGAGATGCCAAACGTGCCAATCAGATTGCCCTCCTCATCGCAAAGCGGGGATTTGGACGTAATCACCCAGGACGTACTCCCGTCCTTGTGCGCCTCACGTTCAATTTTGTCGATGATTGGCGTCCCGGTTTCCATGATGGTGCGCTCGTCCTGGAATCGCACCTCGGCTTTTTCCGGGGAATGAAAATCGAAATCGGTTTTTCCAATGGCCTCCGAGGGATCCTTCAAACCGAAATACCGCGCCAAAGCCCAATTGATGCGCAGGAAACGGCTTTTGGTATCCTTGAAATAGATATTGTCGGGGCTCGATTCGAGCATTGCGCGCAGAAAGAGGGGATCGGCGGCTTGGGTCGGGGAAGACATACCAGGATTCTACGGCCAAATTCGGAAGAAAAAAGGAGGAATTATGCAACGGGGCGTGATTAAAAGTGGTTTACCTGAGCGCCAACGGCGCTGGCTATACCAGCCTTTTGGGCAACGCCCAAGGACTTGCCGCGAAGAAGGAAAGAGGGCTGTAGGCCCGCACTATTGCTTTGCACGGTTGGATGGTGCGGCCCTTCAGGCCTGCTCCTGTTTTCCGGGTGCATGGGGCGGTGCCCCATGCTGGTAATGGGTGCGGACCGGGGGGATCCTTTACAGAACAGACCGGGCGGATGGTTTACACAAATGGGCGAAATATGCCCTTCAAGAAAACCTCTGCGATGGATCAAAAACTACAATTTATTAGCGAATGGAACAGGGGGGAGCTGGAC
>CAIYQA010000500.1 GCA_903928175.1 uncultured Spartobacteria bacterium
GGACAAATTCGCGGCGCTCTTCGACCAGTATATCCCCGGCTGGCGGCAGGATAATTTCAGCTTGCGCAGCGCCTTGAGCATCCCCAAAGACCAAATATGGCAGGCCCATGCGGCGGCCAAACGCGAGCTGCTGCAATACGTGAACCGCGAGGCCAATGCTGGGATGGATTGCGATGTGCTCACGCTCGGTTTCGCGCGGCGCATCACGGCTTACAAGCGGCCGGATTTGATTTTTTCCGACATGGAACGTCTTCGGCGAATCGAGGCGATTGCAGGGCCCATCCAAATCATCTTCGCCGGCAAAGCGCATCCGCACGATCAGGAGGGCAAGAATCTCATCCACCACATTTTTGAGTTCGCACAGAGTCTGCGCCCGAATATTCCGGTGGCGTTTCTGGAGCACTACGACATGGAGATCGCGCGCTCCATAGTGGCCGGGGTGGATGTCTGGCTGAACACGCCCGAGCCGCCGCTGGAAGCCTCCGGCACCAGTGGCATGAAGGCCGCGCTCAACGGGGTGCCGAGCTTGAGCGTGCTCGATGGCTGGTGGATCGAAGGGTGCATCGAAGACGTGACCGGCTGGGCCATCGGCGCGCCGATCCGCGACAGGAACGCCCCGCGCGAGAAGGATGCCGCGCTGCTTTATGACCAATTGGAACGCACGATTCTGCCGCTCTACTACCAGGACCGGGACCGGTTCGTCGAGGTGATGCGCCACTGCATCGCCCTGAACGGCTCCTTCTTCAACACCCACAGAATGATTCAGCAATACGTGTTGAAAGCCTATTTCGAATAGCGAACCGGCTCACATCTCAAAGCTCCGGGGAGCGCAGGCGTCCCGCCTGTTGGTTTCGGCGTCCCGCCGAAACGAACTTCTCTTCCACCCCGCAGTCGATTGGGAACGGCTATTTCAAACCCTGCTCACGATAAGCTCGCAACGCCGCCTCATACATCACACGCAACGGTTCGCCGGTGCGTTCGCTGGCCGCGCGGCACGACTCGTATTCCGGGGCGGCCTGCACGACAACCCCGTTGCGCAACCCGAGTTTGACGGTGATCTCGCCAAAAGGCGTTGCGACATTTTCAAAGCGGCGATCCAATTTCCAACGCTCCACGCGGTCCATCCGAATGCCGAAGGCGGTCGTCTCCGCGAAAATCAGGTCGGCGATTTTCCCCAGCGCGGCCTCTTCGCAGAGCACGGAAAGTTGCACGCCAGGCCGGTTCTTCTTCATCTGGATGGGCAGCAGCGCGGCATCGAGCGCGCCCGCATCCATGAGTCGGTTCAAAACCGCCCCGGCAATCTCGGGCAGGAGATCGTCAAGGTTGGTTTCCACCCGCACCACGGTGTCGGTCAGGTAAACTGAAGGGGCATCGGTCTCCCCCAGGACAGCGCGCAGGAGATTGGGGCGATTCGGCAAAATCCGCGAGCCGATCCCATAGCCGATCTTCTCCACGCGCAACGTCGGCATCGGACCGAAAGAGCGCCCGAACTCGGCGAGAATTGCCGCGCCGGTGGGAGTGATGAACTCGAACGGTTCGTCCACCTGGCTCAGCGGAATCCCGGCGAGGAGCTCCAGCGTGGCCGGGACGGGAATGGGGAAGCGACCGTGGGCGCAATCCACCCAACCGCGCCCGTCAAAAAGCGACGAGACGCGCACTTCGTCGATGCCGAGTTGTTCGATCCCCACACAGGCGCAGATGATGTCCGCAATGGAATCGAGAGCGCCGACTTCGTGGAAAGCCACCGTCTCGGGCGGTTGACCGTGAATTTTCCCCTCGGCGACCGCGATGCGCTGAAAAATGGAAAGGGCGTGCGTTTTGACAAAAGGGGTCAGGTCGCTGGCCTCAATTAGCGCGCGGATTTCAGCATGGGTGCGACCGTGCGCGTGCTCCTGTTCGTGTCCATGGTGGTGCGCAGGGTGACCATGCTTGTGGCCGTGCGCGTGGTGGTGCCCCTGCCCGTGCCCGGCTTCGTGCTCTTTGTGAGCGTGCCCATGTTCATGTCCACCGCAAGCGCAGGGCGCGTCCGGCTCGCGGTGGTGGGTTGAGCCCTCATGAATGCCGAACTTCACCCCTTCCATGGCCTGCCGTTGCTGGCGGTCGAAGTGCATATGGAAATCGCCGAGTTCGAGCTTGGAGAGTTCCCATTCAAAAGTGGACGGTTTCACACCGAGATCGCAAAGCGCACCCACGGTCATGTCGCCGCTGATGCCGGAAATGCAGTCGAGAAAGAGAACGCGCATGGGTTGCAGAAAAGCAGAAAAGCGGCCTGGAGCAAGCCGCAAAGAGCGCAGGCCGGGCAAAGAGCATTTTCGTTATGACGTTGTCGCATGGATTGTGCGCTGAAAGCGCAAGGGAAGCCAGCCCAGGGCAGAGCGCAGCGTCGCCCTGGGTACCGCGCAACAACCGGTTGCGCCCTGCAAGGGCGCTGGTAAGGGGGAGCGGATGGAGCGCGAGCGTTTCCCAGTGCCCTTGCAGGGCACGGCTCTCTCACACGCATACCCAGGGCGCTGCCCTGGGCTGGTTTACTCAGCCCCTTCGGGGCGAGAGGAATGCGACAAATGAAACCGAAACTGGTCTAA
>CAIYQA010000501.1 GCA_903928175.1 uncultured Spartobacteria bacterium
CAGGGCGCAACCGGTTGTTGCGCGGCACCCAGGGCGACGCTGCGCTCTGCCCTGGGCTGGTTTCCCTTGCGCTTTCAGCGCACAATCAATGCGACAACGTCAAACGAAAATGCTCTAGCCCAGGGCAACGCCCTGGGTTTACGCGAAAGAGCGTCGTGCCCTGAAAGGGCACTGGAAACGCCCGCTTCAAGCTCTCCTTACCAGCGCCCTTGCAGGGCGCGCCTGCTTGTTTTTCAGAGAACCCAGGGCGGCGCTCCGCTTGCCCTGGGCTGATTTCCCCTGCGCTTGCTGCGCGTAAGAAATGCGACAGAATAAACCATCCCCGCCGCAAGCGGACGGGGTATTTCAGTGCCGCGCCGCTCAACCTTACGCCGCAAGCGGCGGGGAATTGACCCGGAAGAGATTAAAGCATCGCAATTCGTCTCCCCTTTGGCGCCTTTGCGGCTTTGCGTGAGCAAATTCGTACCGGGGAGGTTCGGAAACAGGGAAACCCTGAACGTAATCTTGACAGAGGTGGGGGCGGGCCGCGAAGTTTAAGCGATCATGGTCTGCCGTCTCACCAAAGAATTCTTTTTCGAAGCCGCCCACACGCTGCCCAAGGTGGCCGAGGGTCATCCGTGCAAACGGATGCACGGGCACAGCTACCGCGTGGAAATCGCCGTTGAGGGAGAGGTGGACCCGGAAATGGGCTGGCTCTACGACCATAGCCAGATCAGCGAGGCGATGAACCCAATCGCCGACGCGCTCGACCACCAGTATTTGAACGACCTGCCCGGGTTGGAAAACCCCACCGTGGAAAACCTGTGCGCCTGGATTTGGCAACGCCTCGCGCCGCTCTGCCCCGGATTGTGCGAAATCGTCATCCAGGAAACGCCTCGGGCGCGTTGCACCTATCGCGGGCGGTAGAATAGGACCTATAGGTCTTATACGACGTATACGTCCTATTCCTCTTCTTGTCTGGAAATCCGGCGCGCAGGGTGCTTTAGTTGAGGGTGATGGACTCCCAATTGCCGCACATTGTCAGCGAACTGATCACCTCCTACCACAAAGTCGGCGGGATCAATCACATCGACGGGTCCAACCTCCCGTCGAAACGCGCCGTCGCGGTTCTCTGCGAAGACCTGCTGCAGCTCCTTTTCCCAGGCTTCCACGACCAGGAGGTGGTGCACTCCGACGAGCTGAGCGAGGCGACACGCAACCGCGTCGATTCCTTTTCCCATCGTCTGCAAGGCGAAATCTGCAAGAGCCTGCGACTGGGCCAGCCCGATTGCCCCGAGGCCAAGGCCGAGAAAGTCGTCCTTTCCATGCTCCAGAGCTTCCCCTCCATCCGCGAATTGCTCTGGAGCGATGTGGAAGCCGCGTTTGAAGGCGACCCGGCGTCGATCAGCTTTGACGAAATCATCCTGGCCTACCCGTGCCTGGAGGCGATCGCCATCCAGCGGTGCGCCCACACGCTGTACCGGCAAAAAGTGCCGCTCATCCCGCGCATGATGACCGAGTGGGCCCATTCGCGCACCGGCATCGACATCCATCCCGGGGCGAAGATCGGGTCGCATTTTTTTATCGACCACGGTACGGGGGTGGTAATCGGCGAGACCTGCGTGATCGGCTCGCACGTGAAATTGTACCACGGCGTGACGCTTGGCGCGAAGAGCTTTCAGAAGGACGAGGAGGGGCGGATCCTCAAAGGAGGCCAGCGCCATCCTCATGTTGAAAATAATGTCACGATTTACCCGAACAGTACGGTGTTGGGAGGCGAAACGGTCATTGGTGAGAACTCGACCATCGGCGGCAATGTTTTTCTACAGCACACGGTTCCTGCGAACTCGCTCGTGTATTACGAGGAGACGCAGCTCAATATCGTGCCCAAAAAATCGCGTGAACCCGTCTCAGTTCCCGGCGG
>CAIYQA010000502.1 GCA_903928175.1 uncultured Spartobacteria bacterium
GACGCCCGGAACCGACTTGGAAGACCGTCCTGTATTGCGCGAACTGGTGGCAGCAGGGACTTTCGACATGCTGAACTTGGCCAGCGCGGAACGCCCGAACCTATTGGCCGCACTTCGAAAGCTGACCGGCGATTACGCGACGTGGATCAAGGAACAGCGTGACCGAATTCCAACTGAGTTCACGAAATACTCGGACATTGCTCGGGAAAGCATGGATCGTTGCGAGTCCATCCTGGAGCGCCTCGAAGAGGGGATTACCACGTTGGAAGAGGACGACAAAGCACTGGATGCGTTTCGCTTCGCCAACCGGGCAATGGCTCAACAGCGTGTGCGGAGCATGTATTCCCTCAAGCGCAGACGCGGGCAGCCCGTGACTCTCGCTGAACTGGACAAGCCCTCCAATCGTTCATGGCGTCCGTTCCAGTTGGCTTTCGTTCTGCTTTCCATTCCCGCGCTTGCGAAACCAGATCATGCAGACCGCACGGAGCCGCTCATGGCGGTTGCTGACTTGCTCTGGTTTCCCACGGGCGGCGGTAAAACGGAGGGATACCTTGGGGTCGCGGCCTTTACTATGGCGATTCGCCGTCTGCACGGCTTGATGGGCGGTCTGGATGCTTCACGGGGGCTTGGAGTCATCATGCGCTACACTCTGCGGCTGTTGACGATTCAGCAATTCCAACGCGCATCGACTCTGCTTTGTGCGATGGAATTGTTGCGGCAGGAAGATGTGGCGAAGTGGGGAAAAACGCGATTTACGCTCGGACTCTGGGTCGGCAACCGCGTCACTCCTGGCAATACGGAGCGCTCCCATAAAATCATCGAGAACGAGCGTGACGGTCAGCGAGGCGGCTCGGAAACACCGGCACAACTTACGTTCTGCCCTTGGTGTGGAACCGAGATATTGCCGGGACGCGACATTGAGGTGAACAGGGAGGAGAAGCTGACGGTTCTTTACTGCGGCGACAAGCTGTCGCAATGCGAATTTTCAAAGGGCAAATCAACTGGATTTGGTCTCCCGGTAACCGTTGTGGACGAGGAAATTTACCGTCGCCCGCCCTCCATGCTCATCGGCACGGTGGACAAATTCGCAATGATGGCGTGGCGTGGAGAGACCCGGAACTTGTTTGGAAAGGCAACCCAGGAGTGCAATCGACACGGCTTACTATGGCCGGAGTGCGACTGCACCGGAAATCACAATGCCAAGGGGACGCTACCCAAAGTTTCCGTCCAGACGATAGCTCCGATTCGCCCGCCGGATTTGATCATTCAGGACGAATTCCACCTCATAAGCGGTCCTCTTGGGACGATGGTTGGGTTGTATGAGAGTGCCGTGGACGAGTTGTCTTCGTGGACGTTCGAAGGAAAGCAAATCCGCCCGAAAGTCATCGCCTCGACGGCAACGGTGAGGAAGGCGCAAGAGCAGGTTCACAACGTCTTTCTTCGCAACGTGGCGGTCTTTCCTCCGCATGGACTGGACATTGAGGACAACTTTTTTTCAGTCCAACGCTCAATAATCGAAAGACCGGGTCGGCTTTATATGGGGATTTGTTCTCCCGGAAGCTCCCGTCCGGCGGTGCTGATCCGCCTCTACGTCGCGCTTCTCACATCGGCACAAGCTCTGTTCGACCGATTTGGACCGGCTGCCGATCCGTTCATGACGCTTGTTGGCTACTTCAATTCCCTGCGTGAACTGGGTGGCATGAGACGCTTGGCCGAGGACGACGTTCAGACACGCTCCTTCCGCGTGCAAATGAGCCGTGTTATCCGCCCCGGTCTCAACCAACGCCAGGTTCGCATTGTTGAGGAACTCACGTCACGGGTCTCCAACAAGGAGATTCCCAAGAAGCTCGACCAGTTGGAAATTCAACACAAGTCGGCTTACGCCAAGGGAGAGACCAGAGCCATAGACGTAGTTCTGGCGACGAATATGCTATCCGTAGGCGTTGACGTGAACCGGCTCGGCCTGATGGCTGTAAACGGTCAACCGAAAAGCACGGCGGAATACATCCAGGCGACCAGCCGCGTAGGGCGTGCGTTCCCGGGCCTCGTGTGCGCCGTTCTTACGTGGTCTCGACCGCGCGACCTTTCACACTACGAAACCTTCGAGCATTACCACTCGACTTTCTACAAGCACGTCGAAGCCCAGTCCGTAACTCCGTTCTCGGCGCGTGCCATGGATAGAGGGCTGACGGGAGCCTTCGTCAGCATTCTGCGATTGGATGAGGAGAATTTTAACCCAAACCTCGGCGCAATGGTGCTCACCAACGCATCCCAACCGGAAGCACAGGCGGTGAAAAGCGCCCTGGGAGATCGCGCATGGAAAGTATCGGACAAGGCATCCATCAAGTCACTGGCGGAGGGAATGCTGGCGCAAAGGATTGACGAGTGGTCAAAGCAGGCCAACAAGCCGGGGCGACAACTCGGCTATGAAAGTGAAACGGGGAACACCGTCGGCCTGCTGCAAAAGCCCGGATTGAACAGATGGCACATGTTTACCGTTCCAATGTCCCTGCGCGAAGTCGAGCCGGGCGTTCGTCTGGTGATGGATACGGCGACCTTGCCGGAAGGACCGTCGTGGCAAATGCCCAAACAGGATTCCAAAGGTAAAAAACAAGATGAGTAATCTACTTCCAGTGGGCGAAGTTCGCCCGAGCCAATTGCTTTGGACTTATGGTCCCGGAGCGCCGATCGACCTGCCCAACCTCTCTGTCATTACGATGGGATTAGATCGCTGGGAGGAGGCGCGTTGCCATCCGATTGAAGAAGACAGATTGTTGCAGGCGGTAAGAAAGGTCGTCGGGCATCAGGTTCTCCGCCTGCGGATGCCACCACTCAATCCATCCGAGGCGGTCGATGTGTTTTCGCCCGAAGCAAAAATTGGAGTGCCGGTTCGCCCTTTCCCGCGATGGCTACGGTGTGTGAAGTGCGGCACTCTGGCGGAGTTTGATTCCGGGCTGTTTGAGATTAAGGAAAACCCATTCCGGCCAGAGGACACTCGATTCCTTCACAAGCACTGCGAAAAGGGCAAGAACGCAGACGCCGTTCCTGCACGTTTTCTCCTCGCATGCCGTAACGGCCACCTTGATGATTTCCCGTGGCGGTATTATGTCCACGCGGGCAATGCATCGTGCAAAGGAACGCTCAGCTTCTTCGAGCAAGGTGCATCCATGCAGACGGAGAACCTTTGGGTCAAATGCACCTGTGGCGCATCGAAATCGCTGGTTCATGCTTTCGGGAAAGAGGGAGTGGAGCATCTGCCCCAATGCCGCGGGCGTCATCCGCACCTGAATTCCTTCGAGGAGGATTGCAAGGAAAAGCCTCGGGCCGTGTTGCTGGGGTCCACGAATAGCTGGTTCTCGGTGAGTATTTCCGTTCTGGCGATTCCTCGTTCTGGGAGCGCCCTTGATCAAATTCTGGTGGACGCATGGGCTGATTTCGAGGACGCGGAAGACGAAGATGAAGTCCGGGCCATCATCAAGGTTCTC
>CAIYQA010000503.1 GCA_903928175.1 uncultured Spartobacteria bacterium
CTCGTTCTGCCACCCCTTTGGGGTGAGCCGCATGCGGATTTGAAACCGGGGGTGTCGCTTCGCTCAACCCCCGGCTATTCTCTCACGAACCCTCCGGGTTCGAAGAATACAGAATACAGAATACAGAATACAGCCTGCCGTGATTTGGCCCGATTAGCCCTGCCCGATTGCGGCAAGCGTGTTGCGCAGGTTGGCTTCGATGCTGAATCCACCGGCCAACTCTAAAAGGCGCGGACGGATCGCAGCGCGCCGGGCGGGATCGCTCCAGGCTTCCATGGCCCGAGCAAGACTGGCGGAGTCGGTCGGGTTTTCGAGGATTTCTCCCTCGATTCCCGGCTTGAGAATTTCCGAAAAACCGTTCGCGGCAGTTGTCAGCACCGGCAACCCGGCGGCGAGGGCTTCCAGGCACGCGTTGGAGAACGGGTCGTAAAGCGTCGGCAACACGAAAACATCCGCCGCAGCATAGCAGGCGGCCATTTGCCCGACCGGCCCCAAGAACCGCACCCGTTCGCTCTGCCGATAGGCGCGCGGGTTCCCTTTCCCGGCCACCAGCAGCAGCGGGCGACACCCGGCGTTGACCTGCCCCACCGCTTCAATGGCGGTCGCGAGCCCCTTGCGTTCCCAGCCGCTCCCGGCAAAGAGCAGCACGTAATCGGATGCGCCAATCCCGAACTGTTCGCGGGTTTGCGCGCGCAACTCCGGGCTGGGCGCGGCGGCAGGCAGGCCGTTATAGACCACGTGGATGCGTTCGGCTGGGTAGCCGTATTCGCGCACGATCTCCTCTTTGACCATGCGGCAGTTTGCGATGACGATCCCCGCCCCTTCGCTCGAAAACAGGCGGGATTCCAGCGCGAGCAGTTGCCGGTGTTTGGGGTTGAACGCCCGGGTCCAACTTTTCCAAAACGGCTCAACACACGCGCGCCTCTCCAGCCAGGCCCGGTGGACGCCGTCCCCGGCGCGATAGGCGTCGCAAGCCCAAACGCGTTCCAGGGAAAAGAGGTAATCGCAAGCGGCACCAGCCCGTGCTTTTTCCAGCGCGTTGGCGAAGGCAACCGGGTTGGACCCGGGGAGGGTGAGAAGCCGCGTGCCGGGCCAATCCGGCCAGGCGGCAGAGGTGAAAAGCGTGCAGTCGTGCCCCGCCGCAAGGAGCGCTTGCGCGAAGCGTTTCAGATACGCTTCCGCGCCGCCGGTGGCCGAATATCCCCGCCTGACAAGCCCGATCTTCATAAGGGGCCGCAAAAGCCGTCGATACCCGGAAACATCTCACACGAAGGCACGAAGCCACGAAGGCACGAAGGGGAAGAAAGGCGCAGCCGGGAAAAACCCCATGCCCCGTTCTTCTCCTGATTTCCTGAGTTCCTGATGCTCTTTCGCCTTTCCTGCGGCGCGGGAGCATGGGGGAAAAACTGAGGAACACTTGAAAACATGAGAGCCAGAAGATAAGGGTTAGCGTTTCCAAATAAAACAAGAAATCACCCCTCACCCTGTGGCGGGGGTGTTCCTGATGAAGATTCTCATTCTCAAGCTCAAACGGATCGGTGACCTGATCCTGACCACGCCGGCTTTGCTGGCGTTGCGGCAGGCGTTTCCCGAGGCGCACTTGACGCTTTGCGTTCTGGAAAACTGCGAGGGGTTGGTCCCGGCCCTCCCTTGCGTGGATGAGACGCTGGTGTTTCGGTACCTGCGACCCAACGCCAAACTCCTCGCCCGGTTGGTCACAGGCGGGTTTGATGTCTGCTTGGATTTCACCGGCAACGACCGCTCCGCGTTTTTCAGCCTGCTCTCGCGCGCCCCGCGCCGGATCACCTGGGGCTGGGTCAAGCGCTCCCGCCATCGCCAGCTCGCTTTCAACGAATTTGTCGATTCGAGCGTGCGCGAAAACCATACGATCGACCATCACCTCGACCTGCTGGGGCCTTTGGGGATCGAGCGGCGGGAGGTGCCGGTCACGCTGCATCTCCCGCCCGACGCGGAAGAAAGTGCGGCGCGGATTCTCTCCGAGGCGGGCATCGACGGGCGCTACACCGTGGTGCACCCCGGAACAGCGCGCGCCGAAAAATACTGGGTACCGGAACGCTGGGCGGCCATCATTGACCACATCCAGGGGCAACTCGGGCTGCCGTGTCTGGTTACAGGCAGCCGTGCGGAATTTGAGCAGGCGCACCTCCGGGCCATCCGCGCCCACCTGCGCACGCCGTGGCACGACGGCTCGGGAAAAGCCGACCTGCTTGCGCTGGCGGCGCTCATCCGGCATGCGACGCTTTTGATGAGCATGGATTCCGCCCCGGTGCATTTCGGAACCGCGTTCCACACGCCCCAGATCGCGCTTTTCGGGGAGACGAATCCGTTTGCCTGGCGGCCCCGGCACGACCGGGCGCTGGTTTTATATGCAGGGCATGCGGAACCGCTCACCCACTTCGAGCCGCGGGCGAAGCCGTGCCCGTTGAGCGATTTATCGACGGAGGCGGTTCTCGGTGCTATAAACTCCCTCACCCAGCGCCTCCCAACGGCACCCATTCCATGAGTAAGAAATCTAAAAACCAGCCCAAAATCCCGATGCGCGAACTGCTGCGCCGGATGTGGGTGCCTTATAAACAGCTCCTGCCTTATCTTGCGAAATATAAGACGCGCTTCATCCTGGGACTGCTCTGCGGCGTCGGCGCGGGCGTTACCAATTCCATGGTGCCGCTGACGCTCAAACGGGTGGCAGATCACATTTTCCCCGACGGTGCCAAGCATATTGGTAAGGAGATGCTGGGGCATGGGCCCGCAGTCACCTCGATGATTGGGATCTGCGCCTTAATCCCCATCGTAATGATGGCCCGGAGCATTTTGGGCTACCTAAACACTTACTATGTTTCTTGGGTGAGCCTTAAGCTGCTCAACGACATCCGCAACGATCTCTTCCGGAAAATCATTGCCCAGCCGCTCGCGTTTTTCAACACCCGGCACTCAGGGATGCTGATCGGCCATATCATGAACGACTCACGCATGGCGCAGATGGCCCTCTCTCAAGTAAGCGCTGACATCGTCACCCAGCCGGTCACCGTATTGACCTCGATCGGAGTGCTTTTGCACTTGGACTGGCGCTTTACCGTCATCAGCCTGATTCTTTTTCCCGTCTGCCTGATTCCCATCTCAATCTTCGGCAAGAAAGTCCGCCGGGAAGGAGGCTCGGAAGAAGCCCGTGCCGGGATGATGATGGTGATTTTGCAGGAGGCGTTTGCGGGCGTGCGCGTCGTCAAGGCGCTTGCACGCGAAAAGCACACCATTGATAATTTTGAGGACAGCGGGGATGTTCAATTCAGCGTCGCGATCAAGGTGCGCAGAAACATTGAAATCGTTGGCCCCATCATCGAAGCCGTCTCGGCTGTGGGGGTGATGATGGCCTTGGTGTACGTGGGCGTGCGCGGGATCTCAGCCGGGACGTTCCTCGCCTTGGTCTCTGCCCTTTTCCTGATGTATGACCCGGTCAAGAAGCTCAGCAAAATCCATCTCACCCTGCAAAAGGCGCTGGTTTCCACCGAGCGGATTTTTGAATTGATGAATATCGAGCCTCATATCAAGGATGCGCCCGATGCCGTGGAACTGGGCCGGGCACGGGGCGAACTTGTTTTCGAGAAAGTCACCTTCAGCTACCGCGACGACTTGCCGCCCGCGATCGAGGAGATCAATCTCAAAATCGAACCCGGCAAGACCTACGCCCTCGTGGGGCAAAGCGGTGCGGGCAAGAGCACCATTTTGAGCCTGATCCTGCGCTTCTATGATCCGCAGTGCGGCTCCATCCGCATCGATGGCCACGACCTGCGTGCGATCACTCAAGCCTCGTTGCGCAAAAACATCGCCATCGTCACCCAGGACACGTTCCTTTTTCACACGACCATCATGGAGAACATCCGCTACGGGCGGCTTGATGCGACCGATGAAGAGGTGTACGCCGCTGCCGAGCAGGCGTTTGCGCACGACTTCATCTGTGCACAGCCCCAGGGCTACCAAACCGTCGTGGGCGACAAGGGGTGCATGCTCTCGGGTGGACAACAGCAACGGGTGGCCATCGCCCGCGCCCTGCTCAAAAACGCGCCGATTTTGCTGCTCGATGAGGCCACCAGCGCGCTCGACAGCGAATCGGAACAGAAAATCCAACTCGCCCTTGAACGTCTGGCCGCCGGGCGTACTGTGATCGCCATCGCCCACCGCCTTTCCACCATTTTGAAGGCCGACCAGATCGTCAGCATGGTGGACGGTCGCGTTGTGGAGAAGGGGACTCACGAGGAACTCTTCGAGCAAAGCGGCAACTACCGGCGATTGTACGATTTGCAGTTTAATCAGCACGAAAACGAAGAATCCATGCTTGCCTGATTTATGAAACACCGCTTTATCGCTTTTTCCCTGGCCGGGCTGCTGGCCTGCGCCGCCGCCGGGTTTGCCCAGGAGGGCGGCAACCCGATCAAGATCACGTCCACGCTCCACGGGGACGGAACGCGCACCGATACGCAGAAGGACATCGACAACCACACCTCGGAAACCAAAACATTCGACACCTCCAAAAAACTGGTTCAACGTTGCGTCTATACGCTCGACGAGCAGGGGCGGGAGGTGGAGGGCGTGGTGTATAATCCCAAGGACGTGATCATTGCCCGCGTAGCCTTCAGCTACGATCCGCTCGGGCGCGTCAGCGAGCAGGTCGAGAAAGCGCCCAACGGCACGCTGTTCCGGCGGCTGGTGTTTACTCGCGACGCCAATGGCCGCGCAACGGTTGTCGCCTATGACGCCCAGGGAAATGTGATCAAGGGAGACGGCAGCACCGCACCGCCTCCGCGCAAAAAGGGCAGCCGCAGCAGATAGAGCATTCTTACACAATGTGGAGAACCCGAAGGGGTTCGTGAGAGAATAGCCGGGGGTTGAGCGCAGCGACACCCCCGGTCTTGATCGGCGCATCGATTCACCCCAACGGGGTGGCAGAACCCCGTTCTCTGCCACCCCGTTGGGGTGTGCGCATGCAGGACAACGGTTCCGGTGGTGTCGGCACGCTAGTGTAGTGTTTCACAAATAAGGGATCATAAGGTTTCGGCGATTTCCGCTTCCATTTTCTGGCGGGCGCGCTGGATCTTCGCGAGAATTTCCGCGCCCTTTGCCTTCCA